>JAUVQE010000017.1 GCA_030598325.1 Nitrospirota bacterium
AAGGGTTAAGCAATATAAAGAGCTGGTTAAAGAACCTTTTTCCGTAAGCGCATAAGCGAAGCGTTGCGCCTGCGAACTAAGGTGAGCATAGCGCGAGCGGACGCGAGTCCATTAAGCTTCACTTGACCTTGACAATATGTCAAGCAAACGGTAATAATTCATGTCCTGGTTGCGCAGCGCGGTTGTGCAGCGTAGCGGAGCAACTCGCGAGCTAACACGCGGCAGCGTAGCGAACGCGTATATGAACCAAGTACGAGCGCAGCGAGTACATTATCCCACCCAAATTAATCAAATAGCCATGTCTACACAAGATGACAATCAAGACCTAAAAAATCTTTTCTCGTCCCAACGGGAAAAAGATGCTTCTATTAAAGTAAAACCAAAAACAAAAACAATGGAAATCACTCCTGAAATAACTCCGGTTGCGAACATCAAAGTATTGGGAGTAGGAGGAGGTGGAGGAAACGCGGTAAACCGAATGATTAAATCCGGCCTGAAAGGGATAGATTTTATTTCTATCAATACAGACGCCCAGGCTCTATATCACTCTGAAGCTTCGACAAAAATTAATATTGGAAAAGCCACAACACGTGGTCTCGGAGCCGGTTCCAATCCGGACCTGGGACGTCAGGCGGCGGAAGAAAGCATTGATGAAATAAAAGACGCAATAGAGGGTAGTGACATGATATTTATCACGTGTGGTCTTGGAGGAGGAACCGGAACAGGAGGAGGCCCTGTGATTGCAGACGCGGCAAAAGAAATGGGAATATTGACCGTGGCAGTGGTTACAAAACCATTTTCATTTGAAGGTCACAGAAGAAAAACTCAAAGTGACGAAGGTCTTGAAAATTTAAAAAACAAAGTAGATACGCTAATTACAATTCCAAACGACAAAATTCTTTCAATAATTGACAAGAAAACCCCTTTAAATGACGCATTTGCGGTTGTAGATGACGTTCTTAGGCAGGGTGTACAAGGAATCGCCGACCTGATTACAGTTCATGGAATGATAAACGTGGATTTCGCGGACGTAAAAGCTGTCATGGAGAATGCCGGTTCAGCGCTTATGGGAATCGGTTATGGAACAGGCGAAAATAGAGCTTCAGAAGCGGCAAAAGCGGCGATTGAAAGCCCACTTCTTGAACTTTCTATTGATGGTGCGAAGGGAGTTTTGTTTAATGTTACCGGCGGAAATGATTTGAGCATGTTTGAAGTCGATGAAGCGGCTCGTGTAATCACAGAAGCCGCGGATCCGGACGCAAATATCATTTTTGGTGCGGTTATTAACGATTCTTATACCGGAGAAATTAAAATAACAGTTGTCGCAACCGGTTTTGATTATAAGCAAAACGAAGGTTCGCTTATCCGACCAAAATCTACTTTTGAATCAGCGGACTCTCTCCCGATCAAACAAACCGAAAACGAACTAGACATCCCGGCTTTCATAAGGCAAAAAATGAATTAAATAAGGACATTACTGTTCATTAAAATAATGAGTAAAAAGGTGGAGTGAACTTTCATATCTTCCGGTATATGAAATATCTCCCTTCTTTTGTTTTTTATGCAGAAGACAAAAGAAGGCGAGATATTTCTTTTGAGGAGGATACAAGATGAAGGTCTTTCTGAAATTCGCGTTGGGAATTGTGAGCGTGTGTCTACTACTAATGTTTCTCCACATCGTTCGTGGAGAAGTGCACATTGGCAACCACGTCGATCATGAGCAGTGCCGTTGGGCATTCATAGGGCTTTTTGCCCTCTTCGCGGTTCTGGTAATGGAGGTCGCTCTCCATGGCGACACCGCGCCAAAGGAGGTTGAAAAACAAAACGTGCACCGCATCCGGTAACCCGCCACCAGCACCACCGCGTACGGCGAACTCAGAACGTCTTCAAATCGTTCACTCCCCGTACCTTTTTGCTCATTAGGCAGGAGTTCCTTACTGACCCGCATGCTTAGCTTGAACTTCCGTGAGAATCCTGCGAATACGTGTCATTTTTCCAAAAGTTTCAGCATCAATATCGTCGACTGAATCAAAGACATCTAAAAATGGAAAGATTTTCTCTTTAAGAGTTTGAGATAAGCTTTCAAGTTTTTCATTTTCAGTTTTCGAATCATCATCAAAATCCAGGTCTTCCTCTATTTTCCATTTTTCCTCCTGATCATCCTTGTTTTTTGCCGCAATTGTCTCAAAACGCCCTCTGTAATGGCAATCATGGTCTTTCGGGTTTTGTTTTTTCGGTTTTAGTTCCTTTATCATGGCATTTACGCTTAGCGCATACCTTAAATACTTTTTTCCCGTTATATTATATTTTACTAGGCTGACAACATGAATAAAATCTCCCATTTCACGCCTCCAGATTAAACCTTTTCGTTCGAATCCGGCCTCCCCAAAAACAACATCCATTTTTTTTAAAACTAGCCTGTGAACCCTTCCATGCTCTTTTTTTTCTGCCGATGTAAGAGTAACGGGCTCTTTGAGAATGATAGCTACATTTCTCTGCCAACTTCCTGCCATTTCGCTTACGCTATCAGCCGCTTTTCCTTTATCAAGGGTTTTTGGATCTTCAGCCCCGCCTGTTGCGAGCGTCTCTGGATGACCAACCTCTTCTTCAGGAGGTGTTTTTTTCTCTTTATCCATAAATTATTAGTTACTTAACTATCTTACTCTGTAATTATACAACATTTATCACACATCCGCAAGTTTTTGAGTTAGACGAATTCTTCGCGAAAAGCTTACAAAAGGGGACAACAAAGGCTATACTAAAAGACGCAAAAATTAAGATATAGAAATGAAAGCCAGAATTCTGGAAAAATCCGAAGAATCGAAATGGGATAAATTCATAGAAACTCATCCCCTTTCAACTATCCACCAAACTCCGCCCTGGGGACATTTTCAGGAAAAAATTCCGGGAAGAGGCAAATATTGGATCGTGGTATTAGAAGAAAACGAAAAAATTATCGGAGGAACAATGCTAATACGACACGCGCTTCCAAAAGGATATTGTTGGCTGTATGCGGCACGGGGCCCACTCATCAAAGAAGACCAAATGGAAGAATTGCTCAAAGCCATCAAGCCCATCGCAAAAAAAGAAAAAGCGATCTTTCTGAGGGTGGATCCCCCGACCGAAAAGCCGATAAAATTCAAAGGCTTCAAAGAAACCCGCTCAGGATTCCAGCCCGAACACACTCTCGTAATTGATCTGACAAAGACAGAAGAAGAAATTCTCAAACAAATGAAACCAAAAGGCCGCTACAACATACGCCTGGCGGAAAAAAAAGGAGTTAAAATTCACAAATCAAACGACATCGATTCATTTTACGAAATTCTCCAAAAAACAACCGCCCGCGACAAATTTTCCGGCCACGACAAAGATTTCTACGAAAAAATGCTCAAATACCTCCCAAACAACGCCACCCTCTACTTCGCTACATACGACGAAAAACCCATCGCCGGAATTATAGTAACCAGCTTCAAAGATACGGCAACATACTATTACGGAGCCTCCGGCAACGAATACCGCAACGTAATGGCGCCATACCTGCTTCAATGGCACGCAATAAAAGAGGCAAAATCGCGACACTTAAAATACTACGATTTCTTCGGCATCGCCCCGGAAAACACAGCCTCCCACCCTTGGGCCGGAGTCACAGAATTCAAAAAGAAATTCGGGGGAAAATCGCAAACTTACGCTCCACCCCAAGAATGCTCATTCAAACCCTTCATCCATTTCCTCTACAAACTTTACAAAAAATTTACATAACCATATCCCCACTCTTTTCCCTCTTCTTCACCCTGTCCACAAAAAGCTTCCCGTCCAGATGATCATTTTCATGCTGAACTTCACGCGCATCAAGCCCAAACACCTCCAAAACTTGTCGCGTCCCCGAAACATCAGAAAATTCCACAACCACACTCAGAAATCTCTCCACTTTTCCGTATAATCCGGGCAAACTCAAGCATCCCTCCTCGGCCACCTCAACTTCATCGCTATGCGACAAAATCACAGGATTAAGCATCTCAATCACACGCTCCGACTCCCCTTTGTAATCCAAAATTAACACAAAAACCCGCATATTCACGCCCACCTGCGGCGCCGCCAGTCCAAGCCCCTCCGCCGAAAGCATCGTTTTTTTCATATCCTTTACCAACTTCTTCAAATCCTTATCAAACTTCACAACCGGCACGCACTCCGTCCGCAAAATCGCATTATTTTCCCCTGTTTGTATTTTCAATTTAGCCATAGATAATTATTTTACTTCCTTTTTCAATTCCGCTTCAACAAAACCATCAAGCTCCCCGTCAAAAACCTTATCGGGATTACTCTCTTCATAATCCGTCCGATGATCCTTCACCATTTTATACGGATGCAAAACATACGACCGAATCTGATTTCCCCAGGCAATATCCTGCGTCTCACCTCGAAGCTCGGAAATCTCAGCCGCCTGCTGGCGCTCCATCAAATCCGCCAAACGAGCGTGCAAAACCTTCATAGACTGCTCCTTATTCTGCAATTGACTCCTTTCATTCTGACAACTAACCACAATCCCGGTCGGTATATGCGTAATTCGCACCGCGCTATCAGTAGTATTCACACTCTGCCCTCCATGCCCGCCGGCCCGAAAAACATCAATCCGCAAATCCTCCGAAGCAATCGAAACATCCTCCGCGAAATGAACTTCCGGCAAAACTTCAACCAACACAAAAGAAGTTTCCCGCGTATGTTTGGTATTAAATGGAGACAACCGGACCAACCGATGCACCCCGGCCTCACCTTTCAGATAACCGTAAGCGAACTGCCCGCTGACTACAAAAGTGCAACTTTTAATGCCGGCCTCCTCCGCAACGGATTTTTCCAGAATCTCCGTTTTAAAATCCATTCGCTCAGCGTATCGCAAATACATCCGCAAAAGCATCTCCGCAAAATCCGCCGCGTCAGTGCCTCCGGTTCCGGAATGTATTGTAACAATCGCGCTATTTTCATCATACTTGCCGCTCAAAAACGTCGAAATTTCAAGCCGACGCCATCTCTCACCCAGAACGGAAACCATTTCACGAAATTCCTCCGCCGCCTTCGGATCCTTCTCCGGCGAAATCTCCGGCAAAAGCCCCATAAGCTCTTCCACCTCACCAACGATCCCTTCCCAAGTTTCAATCAACTTAGTCAAATTACTTGCCCGCTGACTCACTTCCGTTGCCTTATTCTTGTCATTCCAAAACCCCTCGCCGGTCATCTCCGTATTCAGTCGCGAAACCTCCGCCTTTTTCCCTGGAAGATCAATTTTATTAAGCCCATCCTTTATAAACTTATCGAATTCTTCCAGTTCCGCCTTTATTTCATGCATAAAAAAATGTAAATTAACGACCGTTAGTATAACACAAAGCATGTCTACAGCTCGCAAAATATTATCGAATACAGCCTGGCAGATAGCAGGAAAAGTCCTGGTAGCACTTTTAGGTCTGGCGGTGGTAAAAATCTCAACAACTTACCTCGGGCCAAGAGGATATGGAGAATACATAATTATCTATGAATTCCTCGCGTTTTTCGGAATAGCGGCAGATCTGGGGCTTTTCACGATAGCGGTAAGGGAAATGTCGGAAGATGAAAGCAGAATCCCAAAAATCATAGGGAATATCCTGTCACTCAGAACAATCCTTGTTGTAGCAACCATGCTTTTGGCCATCGGCGCGGTTTTCCTAATGCCAAACTATGAAAACTCTTACGTTCCAATCGGTGTGGCCATCGCCTCAATCACAGTTTTCATCACGATAATAAACGGGACAATTTCGAGCGTCCTACAGGCAAAACTCCGAATGCATCAATCCTCACTTGCAAACGTTTTGGGAAAAGTAGTCTCGGTCGGATTTATGGCATATGTGGTTTTCTATGGATTTAAAGGTGAATCTGAGATCGGATTTTTCATGCTGTTATTCGCGGGTGTAATAGGAAACTTGATAATGCTTTTGATCACAAATCATTACGTCAAAAAAATAACTCCACTACAATACAGATTCGACATTGACCTCTGGAAAAAAGTCCTCGTAAAGTCGCTTCCATATGGGCTCGCCCTTATTCTGAACACAATCTATTTCCGTATCGATTCAATCTTGATTTCATTCATTAGGGGACAAGAAGAAGTGGGGGTTTACGGAGTAGCAATGAAAATGCTTGAGCACTTCGCGATCCTGCCTCTGTATTTCATGAATTCCGTACTTCCGGTCCTCACCAAAAGCATCAAAGAAAAATCAGAAAAATACAAAAAAATAATAAGCTACGCGTTCGATTTCCTCGCCGCATTGTCGATACCAATGGTAGTGGGGGGGGTAATACTGGCGTTTCCAATCATATTCGTAGTGTCTACGCCGGACTTCCTTTCTCGGCTAGGTGAAGGCTTCTACGGCTCCGACATCGCATTCCAAATCCTCATTTTCGCGCTATTGTTCCAATTCCTAAACGTCCTTTTTGCATTTATCCTGATAGCAATAAATAAACAATCACGCCTCCTCTACATCAACGGAGCGTGTGTCGTTTTCAACATCGTCGCAAACCTCATAGTAATCCCACATTACGGATTCCGCGGAGCGGCATTTACCTCAATCTTAAGCGAACTTTTCATACTGATTGCGACATATTTCGTTGCCCGCAAATATCTCGAATTCTCGATCGATTTCAAAAAACTCGCCAAAATTGTTTTGTCCGCGGCGGTAATGGGAGTAATCATCTACTTCCTCCAGGCCCCAACTTATGTGTACATTCAAAACTGGAACGTCCTCGTCTTAATTCCAATCGGTGCGGTAGTTTACGGAATAATGCTCTTCGCGACAAAAGCCATCGACAAAGAAATGTTAAGAATGATGAGAAAAGGAGAAGAAAAACCTACTTCAACTTCCCCACCGCTAACCTAAACATTTTTCCCCTTTCTTTGTAATTTTCAAACTGATCCAGACTCGCGGCCGCCGGAGACATTACAACGACGCCTCCCTCTTCAGCCAAAGCAAAAGCTTCCAAAATCGCTTCCTCCAGATCCTGGCGTAAAATCACTTTAGTTGGGGAACCCTCAGCCTCTCCTAACTTTTTATCCGCATCAATAATAGCCTGGTCCATCTGCTCAGCAGTAGAACCGATCAGAATAACCGTATGCAGACTTGGTTTAGTCAAAATCTTCAGAGCCCACTGTGAATAATCCAGACCTTTATCAGACCCACCCGCTATCAAAACTGTCGGCTCATCAAAACTATCTACAGCCGCCATTGAAGTTTCAGCGGTCGTTGAAAAAGAATCATTGTAATAACGAACCCCCTTAACCTCTTCTACCAATTCCAGCCTGTGAGGCAGTCCTTCAAATTCCTTAATAACACGTTTAATATGCCGCGTTTCCACATCAAATTCCTTCGCGATTACAATTGCCGGCAAAATATTTTCCAGATTATGAGATCCAACCAAAGCTACATCAGAAACATCACAAATTTTTTCCTCTTTTCCATCACGAGAATAAAAAATCTCATTATCCGCAACATAAGCCCCAGAGGCCTTTAGGTCATCCTTTAGGGCCTCAACTTTCCCCTCCACGCTCACATATTTCCCCGCCCCCTTCAACAAAGGCTCATAATGTTCAACATAATCATAATCTTTATTCAAAACCGCCAGACTGTCTTTTTTCTGGTGTGCCAATAAGCTCTCCTTCGCCTGTAAATATTCGTCCCTATCCGCATGGTAGTCCAGATGATCGGTAGTGGTATTCAAAATAACCGCATATTTTGGACTATTTTCAAGATCTTGAAGCTGGAATGAAGATAATTCCAAAACCGTCACACTATCTCCTTTCACTTTATCCAAAAACCCAATCGCGGGTTTTCCGATATTGCCACCAAGATGAGCATCAAGATTCGCAAGCTTTAGCATTTCAAAAATCAAAGTGCAGGTGGTCCCTTTCCCTTTAGTTCCGGTAACTCCGATAACAGGACAAAGAGTCTGATCCAAAAAGAAAGCCGTGCCACTCGTAACTTCCACGCCCGCCGCCTTAGCCGCCTGAACACGCGGCTCCAAATAACGCACCCCTGGACTCCGAAAAAGAACATTAAAATCAGTTAGATCATCAAGATACTGAGGCCCCAGCCTCACAGAAACTCCATCCGGCATCTTTTCCTCAAGCTTGACCTTTTTATCGCAAACAGTAATGTCGTCATATTGATGATGCACCAAATATTTCAAAAGAGCTTTTCCCTCAACTCCATACCCCAGAATCGCGATTTTACTGCGCTGATCCATTTCAATCATAAAAAAGTATAATAGTAATAAAGCCGAATTTATGCTACAATACTTACGGTAAGCGGTCAACAATTGAATATTATGTAAAAAGAAAAAAATGGACAAAATTGACGAATGGTTGAAGAGAACAGAGTTTGACGAGAAGCCCAAGGCTAAAAAAGAAAACTCCTTTCAGAATCAACAGAAGAAAAAATCTCACCGGCCAGCCGGTAAGAAAGAATTTTTCAAGAAAAAACACCAAGCAGAGCATAAGCCTGCACACAACAGACGCGCAGCGCAACCTGTCCGGTCGCCAGGTGGACGGAGCGCTTTTAACAAACAAACGCGAGCGCCAGCGAGCAACCGTCCCCCTCACAAAATCCTCAAAGGAAAACTCAAAATAATTCCTTTGGGAGGGCTCGGGGAAGTCGGAAAAAACCTGATGGTGATCGAATACGAAGACGATATCATCATCATCGACATGGGATTTGAATTCCCAAGCGAAGACCTGTTCGGAATTGATTATGTTATTCCGGACGTCTCATATCTCGAGGAAAACAAAAAACGCATTAGAGGAATAGTTCTCACTCACGGACATCTTGATCACATAGGAGGGCTTCCCTACATTCTGCCAAAATTAGACTTTCCTCCGGTATATGGAACACCATTGACAATAGGATTGGCGCAAAAAAGAGTAGACGAATTCAAACAGCAAAAATTAACAAAACTTCACACGATAAATCCGGATCAGCCTCTTAAACTGGGTAGATTTTTATGCAGATTTTTCCGCGTAGCACATTCCATTCCTGACGCGGTTGGAATAATCGTAGATACACCGGTCGGGAAAATAGTACACACAGGAGATTTTAAATTTGATGACACACCGGCAAGAAACCAGCCAAAAGCGGATATTCACAAAATGCAAGCTCTTGGTCGACAAAATGTTCTTGCTCTATTTTGCGAATCAACAAACGCACTAAAAGAAGGACATAGTATGTCGGAGCGTGAAGTTGGAAAAACACTGGAAAAAGTAATTCACGAAGCTCCGGGTCGTGTAATTGTAGCTTCTTTCTCAAGCCAAATAGGAAGAATACAAATGATCATTGACGCGGCGGCAAAATGTAATAGAAAAGTCTACGTGAGTGGAAGAAGCATGAGAACAAATATAGATATCGCGACCAAATTTGGGAGCCTCCATATTCCACAGGGCACAATCAGCGATGTCAAAAAATACAAAAAAGACAATGACGAGCGTACACTTATTCTCACAACCGGCTCCCAGGGAGAACCGGTATCAGCCCTCACCAGAATGGCAAGCGGCGAACATCCGCATGTAAAAATCAAAAAAGGTGACACAATAATTTTTTCATCTTCACCAATTATCGGGAACGAAAAAGCTATCTACACAACCATAAACAATCTTTCTATTCTCGGCGCGGAAGTAATTCATAATCAAATAATGGACGTTCATAGTTCGGGACACGGAAAACAAGACGAACTCAAAAAAATGATAGATTTCGTCCGACCAAAATATTTAATCCCGATTCACGGAGAATATTACATGAGAAAAGAACTCGCGCGACTTGGCAAAGAGAAATGTCGCATTCCTGAAGACAAAATAATAATGATAGAAAACGGCGACGTTCTACACGCAGCACAAGGAAAAGTCGAAAAATCCAAAGAAAAAGTCGACACAAAATATATTCTTATAGACGGTAGCGGAGAAGGTGAAATAGGTTCACAAGTTCAGGCGGACAGGTCAATGATGTCGGAAAACGGAACCCTGGTAATTCTCATCCACATTAATAAAAAGGGCAAACGCTTAAAGAAAACGCCGGATATAGTCACAAGAGGCTTCATTTACATGCACGAATCAAAAGAAACCACAGAAGACATCGCAAAACTCGCGGGGGAAGCGTATAAAGCCATTCAGAAAAAAGACTCAAAAGCTTCCCGCAGAGATATCAAACTCTACATAAAGCAATCAGTTGACAGATACACCCGGAAAAAACTCGAAAGAAGGCCATTAATAATTCCGCTTATTATCGAAAATTAAAACTGGTACAATCACAGCATGATGGAATTGGTATTAGCCTCAGTCTATTTCATGCTACCCGCATATATCGCAAATATGTGTCCGGTAATCTTTGGGAAATTAAATTTTCCATTTGGTCACTCGATCCACAAAAAACTTTTTGGAGCGCACAAAACATACAGAGGTTTTTACACAGCGTACATTGGTGCGCTCCTTGCCCTCCTCCTCCAGCTATACCTCGCAAACCAGGGAATCCTCGCCGACTACACCCTCCTGGACTACGAAAAAATTTCTATCCCACTCTACGCCGCGCTTTTCGGATTCGGCGCAATCACCGGCGATCTCATAAAATCCTTCTTCAAACGCCGACTTCACATCAAACCCGGTCGCCCATGGTTTCCATTCGACCAACTCGACTTCGTTCTTGGAGCCTACATTTTTCTGCTTCCCTTCTTCATTCTGCCATGGCAAAACCTCGTGACCCTCCTCATCCTCACTCCGGCACTCCATTTTCTCGCAAACATAATAGGCTACTTTCTTGGCATAAAAAAAGTTTGGTGGTAAGTAAAAGTCGATTATGTAGCTTGTTTATGCCTAGGTATTCCGTAGATCGCAACAGGTTCAGTTATACCTTTCAGCTCCCTCTCTCCTAGTTTTGTGTAGTTTTCTTTTTCTTCATCGGGAAGGGCCATATAAAGATCTTCTGTTATCAGGCAGTTGAAGTCCGGGTAATTTTTCGCCTGTGATTCAAGGCGGGCCGCCATATTGATAGGGTTTCCGATACCTACAAGACTTGAAATGTCCCGTACATCACCCTCCGTTAACCATTCGCATCCGTCTTTGATCTGTTGCTGTATTGATTCGTGAACTCTTAGCATTCTTCTTTTTTCTGCGTCTTCCGGTGTATCACCGTTTGCGGCACTTTCTTCGGCTGCCAAACTCAATGCATCACCGATACGTATCACCCCTCGAGACATTCCTACTCCTGTGTAGTGCATGCTGTCTTCTTCTCCATAATCTTCTTCCAGGAATGATTTTGCCATCATGTTTGTAACTTCGTTTACTTTTGCCGCACATTTTGAGGCCATCGATTCTTTGGTTTCTGTAACCTCACCGTTCTCGTCAACTGCATCTGTGAAATATACAACCAATCCGTCACCTGTGTGATTCAAAATTTTCCCATTATATTGCTTGATTACCCTTTTCAGGAATGAGAAGTAATTTGTTTTTAAGAATGTAAATATTTCTCCTCCAAGCGTTTCACTCAATCTGGTGAATTCTCTCAGATCTGTGACCATTACTACAGTGTCTAGGTCTTTTGATTTCAAACCTCCATCTTCGTCAAGTTCGAAGTCTTCTCCGATAGGGTTTATTAGTGTTTTTATATCAACCAATGTCTCTGCAAATGCTTCTACTAAAATTGACACTTCGTTTCGACCCTTCTTCAGAACTTTACTTAGAACTGCTTCCAATTCTGCATTGTCCCGCCTTATTGAATCAATCCTATTGAGACTCTCTTCCAAAAGCTCTGTATAGTTTGATTGAAGTGCTCTCCTAATTGTTTTTATATATTGTCTCGCTGCCAATATAATCACACCATTACCTAGAATGAATTTTCCATACGTTTCAGGATCTGTGTAGTCCAGATTTTTGAAATCCGCACCTAGAAGCGGTAATGCCACACCAAGTATCATTACCATTGCTTTTGAGAAACCTTCCACTATTTCCTCGGTTGCTTTGTCTTCCAGTGACTCTTCTATAGCACCTAATCTCATAGTACGCACTACCTTGCTTACAGCCCTCATTGTTTTGATCTGTTTCAAAAGACGTGCCAATCTAGCATTTCCTATCGGCAGTGATTGCATAGCTTCCGCCGCTACTGTAATGGCATCAATCAATCCTTCTGCGCTTTTTAAATGGGGGAGTCCGTTTCCAGCTGTTTTAGCCACCAAGTTTGTTGCAAATACTCCCGTCGTTATCAGTCTCATTACATTGTAAACATCTTCGTCTATATGGGCTCCCGTTTGTGCCGCTCCAAATCTCAAAGTTGGTTCTGCTAATATTGATATGTATGTGGCTGCCTTCTGAATTCTCTCGTATAGTGCGTTTTGGGTCATTCTTCTTATTCCTCTTCTAATCCGTTGAAGGCCGGTTGCGGTTCTAACATATTCAGCGGCTTGTTCCGGCGTCATGTCAGCAATTTGGGCCTCTAAATGGTCTGCCGTTGCCATGGCACCATCAACCGCATCACTTGCGTGACTTTCTGCTAATGTTTCTTCCTCCACTGGTGGACCTTCGGGATTACGAGACATATGACGAATATGGCTTTATTGATTAAAAGAGCACACTATACACTATTATGCGCTTTCGTCAAGACTATGTGGTAATACTAAAGCACGAGAGGGAAGTATTCCTCCGAACAATCAAACCTTAAAAACCATATCCCCGTCCTTGATCTCCTCATCAAACTTCAATCCCACGGATTCTCCTTTTTGGGCCTTTTCAACCTGAGCATGATCAACCTGCATAGAATCAACAGGTTGTTCAAACTCCTTGTCATGGCCTTTAACCTTAATTTTATCACCAACACTTAACGTGTTGGAAAGCTCGATTACTCCGACCCCAATTTTCCCGAAAACATGAGTAATCTTGCCAACTTCAGTTTCCGCCATACATATTAAATTAACTAATATCGCCCCTCACTCTAGCATATTTCCAATCAGTTTTTCAACATCCTCAAGATTTTCAGTCTGCATTAGCTCTGCTCTAAGATCTCTCGCCCCATCAAACCCCTTAACATACCATCCAAGATGTTTCTTCATATTATGAAATGCCATATGCTTCCCCAAAATTTTCTCAAAATTTTCACAATGCGCAAGCGCGGCCTTTAATCTCGCGGTTTTCCCTAACTCCCCCATCACAGGCTCCTCACCGCCAAAAAACCACGGATTCCCAAGAACAGCTCTACCCACCATCACCCCATCAACTCCGTATTCCTCAATTTTCCTTTCAGCATCCTCCATCGAACTCACATCACCATTCCCGATAATCATCACACCCGCCTTTCGACACAACTCAGCCCCTTTACCTATCTCATCCCAATCCGCCTTCCCGCTATACATCTGCCGCAAAGTCCGTCCATGCAAACTCACCACATCCGGCCCCGCCTCCAAAATCTGCCCAATCCATTCTTCCGTAACCGGCTTATCATAGCCAATTCTGGTTTTTACAGAAACCGGAAGCTCACGCCGTTCCTCCACGCCTCGCAATTTTTTCACACCTCGCCACTCACCTACACCCCCACACCACTCAATAATCTCGTGATGCACACCGGCTTCCTCCAAACTCACCCCGGAAACAAAATCCGCAACACCCCGCTTAACCGCCCAAATAATATCCCTCGCCAGCTCGGGCGTTTGGATCAATCCCGCACCCGACCCCTTCTTTTCCACCTTTTTCGCGGGACAACCCATATTTATATCAATTCCATCAAATCCCAAAGCACAAACCAAAACAGCCGCTTTATAAAACGAATCCACCTCAACACCAAAAACCTGCGCTACAATAGGTCGCTCAACCTCATCAAAAATAAACGCCGGCATCTTTTTTACCGCTCCACGCGCCAACCCCTCAACATTCACAAACTCCGTCATCACGAAAGACGGCCGGCTCATCCGACAAACCATATATCGAAACACAGCATCAGTCACACCATCCATTGGCGCTAACCCCACAACCGGTTTTTCCATTCTTTTCCAAAACATATGCAAAATATAAACCAATTGAACTCAAACACAAAATAGTATAAAGTAAAGATCGTTATTTCTTTATATTTCTTTGTGAAATTACGAATTATGAAAGCCAAAACTCTTTCACTCGGAATATTCAGCTTAATATTCTTCTCAGCGTTGATATATATCGGTGCATTCCATTCTCCACAAACAACAGATGCAGCCACTCTTACTGTATGTGCTGATGTGCCGGCAACATGCACGTACTCCACAATCACTGCCGCAATCGCCGCCGCGACAGACGACAACGGAGATATAATCGACGTCCAATCGGGATACGTAGAAACGGGCGAAGCATTCCCACTAACCGTCGACAAAAGTGTAGAAATAGATTGTTCTAATGTAGAGACAATAGGAAACATCAGTAACTCTGATGTTATGTCCATAACCGATACAGATGTAACCATAGAAAACTGCGAACTGGATAAGATAGAAATCAATGTATCTACCAGCAACGTTACCATTAACAATAATACGATAGACACTTCAGGGGCCACATTTATTACAACAGCAGGCAATGACGCCGATAGTTTAACAATTACAAACAATACCGCGCTGAACGGAGTATGGATAGACGGAAAAATAGATAGCACAAACATCTCCAGCAATACATTTGAAATAAGATATAAAGGCACATCGCGACAGGGAATATCTCTGAACGGTATGATCTCAGACGCCACAATAGACGACAACTCTGTGACTAACTATGTTAGCGGCAGAAGCAACTACAATATGATTGAGTTAAGAGGTTCAAGTGGAAATCCCGCAGGAACAGGAAACACAATAACAAACAACATCATTTCATTTTCTACTCATCCCGGAAGTGAATCTTTAGGTTATCTGATTACTATAGAATCAATTGCAGATATTACGGTATCAGGCAACTACATTACTTTACCCACAACTTCAGAGGGTTCGTATGGAGGAATCTGGATAGGTGCTGAATGGGGAGACCTCACCGCAACAATTCAAAACAATACAATCAAACTAAGCGCAACTTGTGGAAGTGACTGTAGAGCAATCTATGGCGGAGATCTTAGCGCGTCAAATACTGTCACCTTAACAGCTGAATACAACCTCTTTTATTCACTAGTAGAAACAAGTGAAACAGCTGTTGAAGGAATGTTCATTGCAAAAAATCACGACGACAGTTCTATAACCATTACAGATAATTACAACGGTTATTACAACACCACAGAGTTTATTAGCACAGATGGAACATACGAAGACGAAATTGTTATAAATTACACTAACAGATACACAATGAACCCGGGAATGATGATGGAAGAAGGACTTGGTGAGACTACGGCTGATGATATGGATCCATTTCCAGCGAGTTGTTATTTGGATGTAAATGGAAGTACAGATATAGGAGTATTTAGCGGGGCGCGCAGAAGCGCAGAAGGAGACGGAAAAGTCCATATTGAAGTAGATGATGATGGTACAATTGATTATTCCTCCGTTGATTTTACGTCTATCGAATCTGCTCTGGCCGCAGCCTGCACTACCGGTAGTTCAGTTGATGTAGCCGCGGGAACATATGCCGAGCAAATAAGAGTAGACACAAAAACAGTAAACCTCATTGGAGCAGGTAGTGGATCGACCACGATAAACTCAGCGGGAATAAATTCCGATGCCGCGCTCTGGCTGGTAAATATCGATAACTCAACAATTTCCGGATTTACAATCACCGCTGACGCAACTGATTATGCGGCACTACTGCTTTCAAGCGAATCAGACAGCAATACTTTCACAGACCTGATCCTTAGTGGCATCACAAGCACAACGACAACTTACACAAAAACATATCATCCATATGAATACAATGACACGGACTATACTGCCAGCGTACTAATGGCGTACCAAATAGGCGCAGGTGCAGGCGACTTCTACACTATAAATGAAAACGATGAGGATATTACTTCAATCACAAGTGGAAACCAGACGTGGAACTTAGGCTTAGCAAATACGGGAGGAAATTATTATACTATATATTGGGACGACGCAGATTACCCCGATGCAGATACAGCAAAGACAGAATTGGATACTTTAGGGATGGGTACCTGGACAATTGATTGTTGGTCAGATGATACCTATTTATATTCCGGAGGATCATATGGATACATAACTCCAACAGTTGACGCAACAAACTGTCCAACAGCAGCCCCAACAGTACTAACCGCAGGATACCAAACAAGCCCGGCAACTCCGGTGATAATGATCTCCAAAACCGCAAACTTATACATTTCAAACAGTAACAGCAACAATTTTTCATCCTCAACAATCCAAAACGGTGAATACGGAATTTCATTAATGGGAACTTCGGCAAGCAACACAATAGACACAACAGGCATGACGTTCACCGGTAACACAACCGACCTCTACACCGCAACTACCGGAGACAATACAATCACAACCAGCGATTATTGTGCCTCCCTCGCATACATAATCGGATTAACCGGTGCCCTGACCGGCTGCAACACGGTCCCAACAAATTCAATCAATTCAGCGACCCAGGCAGCAGATACAAATACAGTAGCAGTATCAATAGAAGTAGATGATCACGACAATAACGACATAAAAGTAAGAGTAGAATATGAGAGACCCTCCGATAATGGAGCATGTGACGGCCCATGGGCAACAGCCACGTTATCAGGTCCGGCCACAGCGGATTATAGCGATTCGGGAGGAGTCCCTGACATAGCATCAAGTGAGTATCAGGTAGGAAGCACAGCAACTACAAGAATAGTAACAACTTCAGGGTCAAATACGGTGGTGTTCAACTGGAACGCAAGCGAAGACGTTGGAGAAGATGGAACACACTGTTTAAAAATAACAGCAAACGACAATACAACAGATCAGACAACTCCCGTCACGCAAACCGTAAGCTATGCATATGTAGGTGTAACCCCGGTAATAGAAGAAACAGGAACCGCAACATATGTATCAATTCTAAGCGCGGCGATAGAACAGAGCGAAGGCGAAGCCGAAGCCGAAGCTCCTTCCGAAAGTGAAGAAGCTACAGATGAAGAGGAAGCAGAAGCACTATCTGAAGAATTTTCTGCCGAAGAAGAAGAACCAGAAATGACGGAACAACAAGAAAACATTCCCGGTATGCAAGTTCAACCTGAAGCACCTACTGGATTAGAAATAGCCAAGAATCTGGCTTCTGCTTTCAATGATTGGATTAGAGAAAATTTGGGCTATGCAATTTTAGGCGGAATCATGATTGGTTCGGTTTATTACATGGGCAAGACCAATGGTTCCAAGTGAATATTCAAATAGCAACAGCACTAAACCATAATCATGCGTGATTTCCGACCCGGAGATTTAGTGACTTCTATCGCTATTGCTGATTTCACGGATAAGGGCATTATTTATGATACCCATTGGGATGGTGCCGAAGTAATTTGGAGCGATGGTCGCCGTTCTACCGAAAGATACCAAGATTTAATCTACAATGGCAGTAATGCTAACTGGAAAGACCAAGCCAACGATTGGGTAGGCAAAAAGGTCTTTGAAGCACCAGTCACCATGCCAGTAGAAATTAGTTTTGAAAATCAACCACAGCCCAAAATTTATGTGGATAAGCCTCTACCCTTAGCCATTGTGGACTTGAAAGTAGATTTGCCTATTACCAATTTCACGGCTATTGAAAATGCTCGTGCCAAATCCAGAGAGCAATTTATCGCAAGGAGAGGATTAATTTGAGTTTAATTTCTGTGGTTCGTGGCTTAAGACCATTAGGTGTAAATTTAGAACCCCGCCGATGGACCAGTTCAGGTTGGACTGAATTTAAGAAAGAAAAAATCGGACCCTATACTTTAATTCAATATATCCCTACAGGAGTTTGGACAGGATTTAGCACGGGAATTGGAACACAACAAGTTTCTTCTGATGCTTCTAATAAATTAGGTATCGTTATTCAAATTAATTCTGATAGTGCTGAAGGAGTTTATTCGGAACAATTATTAGAAAATACCGATTTTTTGACGCAACAACAACTTTGGAATCAAGTGTTAAGCGAAGTTAATTCTTTGGTATATCCTGTTTCTACTTTCCGTGAAGTTGGAACCACTGTTATGGAAAATCCTTTGGCTCCCGAAGGACAATCATGGCGACCCGGAGATGTAGTCAATGTTAGTAGACCCACCAGTGATGGAGGCGGTTTAA
>JAUVQE010000001.1 GCA_030598325.1 Nitrospirota bacterium
TAAACCATCTGGTTGGTGAGGATAAGAGCGGTGTAATTGCCACGGGAATCGAAAACGTCGTTGTTGCGAATGCACTTAGGAATCCCATTCCCGTCAGTGAAACGCTGAGGAAGACCTTCGCCAGTATCACACTTCTCAAACTGAAAATGCAGATGATTACCAGCCGAATCTCCGGTATTACCGATTTCTCCGATCTTTAAACCCTGACAAGCAGTCTGACCTTCAGAAATATGACTGGTAGAACCATTAAGCATATGAGCATAAAGGGTACAAATATTATTGCCATGATCAATGACAATATAATTACCCCACCCATAATCGAGACCGACTTCTTTCACGACACCATCAGAAGAAGCCAAAACAGGTTTCCCCTCATCCTGATTCCCGGGAAGATTGAAATCCCAGCCATACTTACAGCAGTTCCACGTATGAGACATTTCATTTGTGTCACAATAATCCCAATCAGGATATTTTTGACTACACTCTTCACAGTGGCTTTCCCAGGACTGCGTGACCTCCCAATTATACCCGGGAGGAATGGGAACCTTAAAACTTCTACTGCCACCACCCATGTCGGGACTTGGCGGCACATCAGTCCAATCCCACTCCGGCGAAAGGGTGCACGACCCGAGCGCCATGACCAGAAACCAAAAAACTCCGAAAAAACGCTTGTTACACATATCGAACCTCCTGTTGGTTTGTGTTTTTTTCAAGCCAAAATTAACCTCGAGATGTCAAAGAACATCTCGCAAACTATTTTTCCAAATGTTCACAAGAATGAGGATAGAACTCGGGAACAAAAGCTATCTAAAAAGATACTGTTATTCACATCCATTTCTATCGTTGCAAAAAAATCATACTGTGAAACGAAAAAACACAAATTATTTTAAATATCAGAAAAAATATTTCCCTTATTCAAAAGAAAAACCCAAAGAAAAAACTGTTGTCGAAAAGTTTACAACACTAAATCCTTGCCAAAAGATTTTCAAGAACTAAAATAAAAGAACAAATAATTTGAATATCATGAAAAAAACAATCACATTATTACTAACAGCATTAATTTTAACTATCTTCTCCGGATGCCTTAACAACCAGAATCAAGGGTTGGAACAGGAGGAAGAAGTGGCCGAGGAAATCTTGAACTACGAAAGTTATATGATCTGCGACAACAATAAATTCCCTTTTAAATTAGACAAAATTGGAGGAGCACACGGTCAATTTGTTTTTACAGGAACAATAACTGACGAATTGGAACAAAAACCATGGAGTATGGATGAAACGGATCTGATCCCTGTCGTCAGAATGCAAGTAAATCATTCAGATATATCTGAAGCGCTTGAGTATTACAAAGAAATGGCAAATAGAGGAAATACGATTAATGATATTGAAGGAGGGGGATTAGGCTTCAAATTAGGAATTATCGACAATGAGGAATTCTCGAGCTCTGCAAAAATTTCAGAATCTGCAATAGAAAAGATTTTCGATGCATTAGAAAGCGGAGAAGAAATTTCCCTAACTCTCACTCAAGCGTTTCTACCCGGTATGGGAGCTCCTGCAAATTATTCTTTCGCTTGTGAAATAGAGGGACATCCCTAAAATATCGTATCAAACGCAAATTCATCAACCTCGAGAGCGTATGTTTCGTCTGCGGAAATTAGCAGATTGTAGTTGTCAAACGCCAGAGGGACATAATAACTGAGTTTGCCACCGGCGATAACACGAGCCGCCCTTACTGCCGCGACATCAATCTTTTTGACTACCAGATCGTTCTCTCCCAAGCCCAGATATTCCATCATCTGCTCCTTAATCTGCAATTCAGGCATGATAAATCCTTTGGTTTCAATATCGGCATAATTTTTTCCACCTTCGGCAGGTTCATAATCGGAAGATTCATACCAAAGCTCGATTCCACCCTCAAAATCAGTAAAACTCACATGGACAAGACTGCCCACAAGACCCGGAACATCTTCAACAACGACCTCTCCCCATGCGGGATCTATACAAAATTCCAACGAAGTGTTACGAACTTTATATTCATCCAGCCCTTCATTACAATTCAATACAAGTTTTTCGGGTATGACATCAATATCTGTGGTCTCGTCCGTGGTCGCAAAGCAACCGATCAGAACAAGGGAAAAAACAACAAGTGAAATAATCTTTTTCATGATAATAAAGTTAAATTATTAGTGGAGATTATTTATATCATTTTATAACAAATCCCACAATCTTTCCCGGAACGTAAATTTCTTTTACAACTTTGCCTTCAAGTAAATATTTTTGAATATTGGGAAGCTCCTGCGCCATTTTGACAACTTCGTCCTGCTTGGCATCTTTCGAAATTTCAATTTCTCCACGAATTTTCCCGTTTACCTGTACACCAATTTTTACACGGTCATCAATAATCAATTTCGCGTCAAAAGAAGGCCACTCACTATCGACAATATTGCATTTTTCGCCCAAAATTTCCCAACATTCCTCGGCCAGATGCGGAGCCAAAGGCTCAATCAACTGCACCATCACTTTTTTTGCCGGCTTATCGATTCCATTCTTCATTACAAAATTTATAAATTCCATCAAAGCCGCGACAGCTGTGTTGAAATGCATTTTTTCAATATCTTCGGTGATTCTTTTTATCAATTTATGAAGATTTTTCGTCAATAAATTATTATCGGAAACTTTTTCCTCCCCATTCACAACACTCCAAAATCTTTCAACAAACCGCGCGATTCCGGTAATTCCCTTGTCATTCCAATCGCCACCATCGGTAAACGGTCCCATAAACATCAGGTACATACGGAAAACATCACTTCCGTATTTTTCAACAAATTCATCCGGCGAAACAACATTTCCCTTGGACTTCGACATTTTCGCCCCGTCTTTCGTGACCATCCCCTGATGAACCAATCGTTTAAACGGCTCCTTGAAGCCAATATGACCCATATCGTGCAGAGCCATTGTGACAAACCGCGCATACAAAAGATGCATGCAGGCATGCTCGGGACCGCCAATATACATGTCGACGGGTAGCCATTTATCCAGAACGTCTTTGTCGAATGGTTTGTCAGTCATCTTACTGCACGGATACCGCAAAAAGTACCAACTGGAACACATAAAAGTGTCCATTGTATCAACTTCACGCTCGGCATCACCACCACAGGTGGGACATTTGCAATTCCGGAAACTCTCACTATGGTAAAGAGGGGATTTTCCGTCACCCTTAAGCTTGAATTCAATATCCATAGGTAATTCTACAGGCAAATCTTCTTCCGGAACCGGCACCTCCCCGCATTTTTCGCAATAAACTATGGGAATCGGCGCTCCCCAATATCTCTGGCGTGAAATCAACCAGTCTCGGAGTTTATAATTTGTAACCCTTTTTCCCCAACCTTTTTCTTCCATATGATCCATAATGGCCTCAGTAGCCTTGTGAATATCCATTCCATCCAAAAATTCACTGTTTATCATTTTTCCTTCTTCCTCCTGAACCTGCTCCGGCTTAATAATTTCGGATTCATCGCCATCAGAACCCACAACCACACGAATAATTTCAAGCTCTTTCTCCCGGGCAAATTCAAAATCCCGAATATCAGAGCCCGGCACTCCCACAACACATCCGGTCCCAACATGCGCGAGTACAAAATCACTCACATAAATCGGCATTTTCTTATCCGTCAAAGGATTCAGAGCATGCAAACCGGTAAAAACACCAGTTTTCTTTCGACCCTCCGCGATCCTCTCAATATCGGTTTTCTTCCCGGCCTCATGAATATAGGCGGCAATCGCATCCTTATCTTCAAATTTATCAGAATTTTTCTTCACACACTCACTTTCCGGCGCCACAACAACAAAAGTCGCCCCAAAATTCGTATCCGGACGAGTGGTATAAACCGAAATTTTATCAGAAACACCCTCCACATCATAACTAATATCGATTCCCATACTTTTTCCAATCCAGTTTTTCTGCATCGCCTTGGTTTTTTCAGGCCAATCCAGATCAGAATGATCCAATAACGATTCCGCATAATCCCGAATCTTAAAAAACCATTGACTCAGGTCTTTATGCTCAACTTCGCTTTTACACCTTTCACAAGTTCCGTCCTGCGCCTGCTCATTCGCCAAAACCGTCTGACAACTCGGACACCAGTTCACAGGCGCATTTTTCTTATACGCCAGCTCGCGCTTATACAACTGCAAAAACACCCATTGCGTCCATTTATAATACGAAAGATCAGAAGTGGTTACGGCCTTGTCCCAGTCATACATTGCCCCCATCTCGCTGAGCTGCCCCACCATGTACGAAACATTTTTCGCGGTCGACTCACGCGGATGCACACCTGTTTTAATCGCATAATTCTCAGCGGGCAAACCAAAACTATCAAAGCCCATCGGCTCGAAAACATTTCGCCCCCGCATCCTCATATACCGTGCCCAACTATCCGCGGGCCCAAAATTATACCAATGCCCGACGTGCAACTTATCGCCGCTCGGATAAGGAAACATCACCAGGCTATAATATTTTTTCCCCGAATCGCTCAAATCAACTTTATGCAGACCGGTAGCTTTCCACACTTTCTGCCATTTCTGTTCGATTTTTCGCGCCTGATAATTACCCATTGACCAAAGATTATGCAAAGATTAACAACAGGCCAAATTTTACCCCTTATTAGCCGTGCAATCAAGATTCACTCTCAATAAAAAAGCGCTACTTCTTCATATCCACAATCCTTGGATAAAAAGTTTCAATCCAGACCCCTTCAGTATTTTCGACTTCCCTCTCATTCTTATTCATTTCTTCAGCCTGCTCGGTTATATCCTTTATGGAAAAAACAATCTCCTCAACTTTTCCCTCAATGTCCACAACCGGATAAGCACTAAAAAGAACTAAAATTTCTTTTTCCTCCCCAATCATTCTGTACGGACCCATTCCCTCTGTCAGCTTGGGCTCTTGAACAAGTTTCATGTAAGAAGTTACAAAATCAGGAAGATCTTTCGTATTAATATATTCGAAAAACGATTTTCCAACATAATCATCACAGTCCACAGCCAACAAATTGCAACAATCATCGGTAGCAAACGTAATTTGTCCATCGGCATTCATAACAAAAACGGGATTTTCCGTGCCGCCCATATATTCCCTGTACATAGTTTCCGGATCTATTACCACAACTTCTTCACCATGACCGCCGACATCAAGTATATTCACCTGACCGTGGTTAGAATCTTCTCCGTTATTCTCAAGAAAGAACAACATAGCGGCAAACGATATAAGGAAAAGGGCTATAGCGGTGATAGCAATCTTTTTATTTTGTGACAGAGTAAGCATACAATTACCGTTTTATTTTTATTTACATTTTGCCTTACACATACTATAGCACAAAACAATCAATATGTCAAAGGCAATGAGCACAAAGTAAGCACGAAAACATGGTATAATATACCTGTATTAACCTCATTACTATGGCAGACAAAAACGTGGACGCTTCAATGCTTTTACCTGTATTAAAGCAAATACCCATCTTTTCCAACCTGGACGAAAAACTTCACCGCGAGATAATTCAGCACATTGTACTTATGTATTACCCCGTAAATTACACAGTATTTAAGGAGAAGGACGAAGGAGACGCCCTCTATATAGTCAAAAAAGGGACAATACAGATATATAATGAACCGAAAGAAGAAGGGGATTTACCTAAAAACGTAGCGGAAATCAATAATGGCGGATTTTTTGGGGAAATGGCTCTAATTTCGGACCAGCCAAGGAACGCTTCAGCAAAAACTCTGGCTGAAAGTGAAGTTTTTATCCTTTCCAAAGATGATTTTAAGAAACTTCTCGACTCAAACCCCACTCTCGCCGAACAAATAAGTGCGGCTGTAGTCGCCCGAACCAACGAAAATGATCCCTCTCTACAATGACACTAGCTTATCTGGTTTTAGCACATCTCATGAGCGACTTTCTCCTTCAGCCAACAAAGCTGGTGGTTTGGAAAATAAAAAGCAAAAAAGGAACATTTATACACTCACTTATACACACCATTGTTACGCTTATAATACTGATTCCATTTCTGATAAATGGCTATTATCAGCTTATTTATGTGGTTTTGGGAATAAATTTTGTTCATTTCTGGATAGATGAAGCGAAAATCAATTATGCGCTTAAACACGACAATAAAGTAAAACCTTTCATTATAGACCAGATCATTCACCTGTTTACTATCGTAATAGCGTTTCTATTCGTTAGAAACATAGATTTTAACCTGCCTGACACTCAATTCTATCAAATATATACTGATCCAAAAACCATTACAATTGTCATGGTCCTTGTGCTGGCAGTCACAATAATAGGAATATTTAGGATCCGGAAAAAACGAAATTAGAGATTTTTATGTCCGCTATAATCATGCGGTTTTTCCCCTATATCATCAATCAAAACCTCCCTTGCGGAAACCTCTTCCTCCGAACTCAATTCCAAAAAAGTATACGTCCAGACGGTATATGAAAAAATATCAACAATTCCGTTTAGATAAGCCGCAATAATGAGAGCGATAAACCCGATAATTCCCCCAACAATCACCCCGGTCGCAGGCACGGCTATGGTCGTAATATAACCGGTAATAAGAACAACCAAAGCCGGAATTAAAAAGACCAAAATTGCCTGAATCACAACCCTTATACCAATCAGGATCATCAAAATTGTTATAAGAATCGTATGTTTCCAATTCATGAGAACCAATTTTCCACTTCTTTTCATGGAATTAAATACATTACGATCATCAATAACAATAAAAAAGTCGGTATAGGTAAACAAAAGTGTCAAAACGAAACCGATTATCAGGAGAATAATGAAAACCGGCAAAAGCATTTTAAATATAACCGGCCCCAAATTTCTAAGCACGAACGATATTTCAAAAAGAATGGAAAAGAAAGCAAAAACTTTTATAAGAAGATGATATTCAAACAGCGGAAGAAAAGACATGATTCCATGCCGTAATCCGGTTCCAACACCGGACTTTTGTCCGTTTTTTTTCCTGGCAATCGACTGAATAGCGGAAGCTTTGGCAATTGTAGGAATAATAAAATAAAGAATGACAAATATTATCGCGAAAATAATAAGAGGCAGGGTCAAAGAAACGTGTGATTTAATAAAATCCCAGATAAAAACAATTACATCATGGAAAAAACTCTGTTCAGCATCGTCAAACAAATAAGACTGCTTAAAAGCAAAAAATTGATAAGCGATATATCCGACCCCGACAGTGGTTGTAAACAAAGCGGGTAAAAACCCAAACCAGAAGATCAAACTCTTATTTTTTTGAGTCTCACGCCAGGAGTCTACGATAACCTTTTTATAATCCATATACTTAGATATTACTGGTGGGATTTTTAAAGTCAAACGAGAGGGGGGGAGTGCTAAAATTTTGTTAAGCGAATTTGAGTCTAATTAGCCATTAGACTCAAGCTGAGTGAAAACAGAATTTTAGCGCTCCCACCCAAATCATTGACTAAAACATACTCAACCCATTATATTTCAAACATGACAAAAAGTACTGTAGAAAAAATAAAATTTAAGGACAAAGATTTCACTTGGGTCTCAATAAACGGACCGAATGAAAAAGCCGTGCAGTACCTGAGAAAAACCTACAAATTCCATCACCTGGACCTTGAAGACTGCATGTCCGAAATCCACCAAAGACCCAAAATAGACGATTATGAGGATTATCTGTTTATGATTTTGCATGTTCCGGTAAGGCAAGGGGCAAAAAAACAATTAAAAACATCGGAATTATACATATTCATAGGACAAAATTTTGTAATCACCCTCCATCACAATAACCCGATCATCAACAAAATATTCGAAACCTGTAAAAAGAAAAAGAAAATCAAAGAGGAATACATGGGAAAAGGAACCGGATATTTCCTTTACATGATAATAGATGACCTTTTTGAGGCGGGATTCCCGCTTCTTGACGATTTAAGCAAGCACCTGAACGGATTGGAAATGGAAGTTTTTGATGAAGACCATTCCAGAGACCGATTAAAAGAAATTCTCCTTTTCAAAAAAGATATAATCAATTTTAGACGCATAATCATGCCGCAAAGAGCGATAGTTGCCCAGCTCGAACACAAAAATAAGAAATTTTTACCTGAAAAACTGGACGTATACTTCGACGACATAGTGGATAAAATCGAAAAAATCTGGAACAACCTGGAAAATTTGCAGGAATTGGTCGCTTCACTCCAGGAAACAAACGAATCGATTATTTCCCACAACACAAACAATGTAATCAAAATCCTCACACTTTTTTCCGTAGTAATGCTACCGCTCACATTTATTACAGGTTTTTATGGAATGAATATTCAGACACTCCCATACGCGGGAAATCCACAATCTCTTACAATAATCGCGGCCATTTTAGTGGGAATCGCGGTAACAATGATCGGTTTTTTCAAATATAAGAAATGGCTCTAAATAAGGAGGTATAAAAGTTTTACTCTTGCCAAAATTAAAAATCTTGTGTAAACTAACGCCCGCTAAGTTTTTTAAAAAGAACACGAAATGAAACGCGAAAAAAAGAAAAAGGTAATAGGTAAATACAGTACCCACAAAAAAGATACCGGTTCATCACAAGTACAGATAGCCATTCTTACTGAAAGAATTAATGAACTTTCAAAGCATCTCGAATCTCACTCGAAAGATGATCACTCAAGAAAAGGGCTTCTTGCCTTGGTAGGGAAGAGAAGAAAACATTTAAATTACCTAAGACTACACAAGAAAGAAGATTACGACAGTTTGCTGAAATCATTGAAATTAAGAAAATAATAGCTCTTTAAAAATAAATTTAAACCCGATAAGGACTTTAAAGAATTAAGTCGCAGGATCCAGCCCACCAAAGGCGGGTTGAATCTTGTCACTTAAAATCCTTTTGATTCCATATACGGGTAAACAAATCCTAACCCATATTAAACATGGAACCAAAAATTGCAAAAATGGATCTCGCAGGACGCGAATTCAAAATCACTAATTCCCCGATTTCGACATACGCTACGGGGTACGCTACCCTTTCTCTAGGAGACACTGTAGTTATGGCTAACACTTCAATGAGCGAAAAGGGAAAAGAAGGAGCGGAATATTTCCCAATGTTCGTTGATTACGAAGAACCAATGTACGCCGCCGGAAAAATCAAAGGAAGCCGTTTCGTTAAACGTGAAGGGCGACCTTCTGAAAACGCAGTCATTGTCTCAAGATTGATCGATCGGCCTATCCGTCCGTTATTCCCAAAAGGAACAACAAACGAAGTACAAATCATATGTACTACTCTTTCAGCGGATCTGGAAGTTGATCCCGCAACAACAGCAATGAACGCCGCATCAGTGGCACTTCTGCTATCAGGAGCACCATTCGAAGGACCAATCGGTGCTGTGAGAATGGGGTACAAAGATGAAAAACTCATAGTAAATCCAACATATACAGAATGTGAAGAAGGAATATTGAATCTGGTGGTTGCAGGAACTATCGACGCCATCACAATGGTAGAAGCCGCGGCTAAAGAGGTTACAGAAGACGTTCTTTTGGAAGCTCTAGACCTAGCGCACAAACATATCAAAGAAATTTGCCAATTCCAGCTCGACTACGCGGCTCAATTCGAAATTAAAAAAATGGAAGCTGAGGTTGTTACGCCTGACGAAGCATTAGTAGAAAAAGTAACAGGAATGGTATCAACAGCAGATTTAGATGGAATAGTTGGGCCAACGAAAACGGAAGTTAAAAGTAAACTACACGCAATCGAAGAAAAAATATTTGAAGCCTTTGCGGAACAAATTGAAGCTGAAGAAGTCTCAAAAGGAACTCTGGCTGAAATCATAAACAAACTATTCGAAAAACAAATGAGAAAAAACATTCTCGAAAAGGAAATTAGAATAGATGGAAGAAAGCTGGACGAAGTCCGTAAAATATCTATATTCCCGGACATTCTACCAAGAGTTCACGGTTCGGTTATTTTCCAAAGAGGAGAAACAGCATCTCTTTCGGTAACAACTTTAGGAGGTCCCGGAGACGCTCAGATCGTAGACACTATGGAAGCCGATGTCACAAAGAGATATTTTCACCACTACAACTTCCCACCATACGCTGTAGGTGATATCAAGATGCTACGAGGAGCGAGCAGACGTGATATAGGACACGGAGATTTAGGAGAAAGAGCGATTGTCCCGGTTCTCCCGGACGAAAAAGAGTTTGGATACACAATTTGGGTGAATTCACAGATCATCAAATGTAACGGATCAAGCTCAATGGCTGGTACATGCGGATCTTGTTTGTCACTAATGGCAGCTGGTGTACCAATCAAAAGACCGGTTTCAGGAATAGCTATGGGGCTTGTCTCTGATCAAGAAAAAGGAGTATTCAAAGTTCTATCTGACATCCAGGGGATGGAGGACTTCGCCGGTGACATGGATTTCAAAGTAACTGGAACCGAGCAAGGTATCACAGCCTTACAAATGGATATCAAAATCAAAGGACTTTCTCTGGATCTTTTGAAGAAAGCTCTCGATCAAGCTCGTCAAGGACGTGCGCATATCCTGGCTGAAATGCTGAAAGTTATTCCGGAACCACGAAAAGAACTTTCATCTTACGCACCACTCATAATGACAATAGAGATCGATCCGGAAAAGATCGGCATGGTCATTGGTAAAGGTGGAGAAACTATCCAGGAAATTACAAAAGAATGTGAGGTTGAAATGGACATCGCGGATGAAGGAATAATAACAATCACTGCTCCAGACCAGGCTAAGGGTATGAAAGCTAAGGAATGGGTAGAAAGAATCACATATGAACCAAAAGCGGGAGAAATATTTGAAGGGAAGGTTGTTAAAATAATGGAATTTGGAGCATTTGTAGAATTCTTGCCTGGAAAAGACGGACTGGTTCACATTTCCAAACTTTCCAAAGATAGAGTAAACAAAGTCGAAGACGTGGTAAAAATGGGAGACACAATCAAAGTAAAATTGATGGAAGTAGACTCACAAGGACGATACAATCTATCTCACAAAGACGCGATTGGAGGTAGCCCCGAAAAAGAAGATGGCGCCAAAAAAGAAGGCGGAGCACCAGGAGGACAAAATCCGGACAAAGGAGAACCCCTGGAAGGAACCAAAGCAGTGAGAAAAGTATAAAGCCCACATCAAAACAGCGCGGGTATCGTATAGCGGCTATTACATTGCCTTGCCAAGGCAGAGATACGGGTTCGACTCCCGTTACCCGCTCCATTGCTACGAAGAGGGAACAAAGTGACCGATTGAGTAGGAATGGGCGGAGTACGTCGCCCTGCGACGCACCCGCTCCAGAGTTTATTGGCTTGTTAAAAGCGTATTTGAGACTTATGGTATGCTTAAATAAACCTAATCGAAATATATGAATTATAAAAAATTGAATCTATTAAGATTTGGAATTTTCGGAGGATTTTTTGGAGGAATAATTGCCATAATCGGATTTTGGATATTATCACCTCCAACAGATTCAGTAATTCTCTTTGTAGTACTTAGGATGATAATAGGATCAATAGTCGCAATGATTGCATGTCCAATATTGATGCATAGAAAAACAAAAAAATAAATTCAAATCAAACGGGCTTCATCCATCACTTAATCGTTTGCTTAATCGCAAATTCCAACTTTTCAGGTTCATCCGTGCCTATCCTATATGTTTTACCGTTTTTCATCTTTATCTCAACTGCATCAAAACCGGAAATATTGTAAATCAACATATAAGGCCAAAACCAGACTCTTATACCCCATCCGTAATACCAATGATTTCTTACTTTTTTTGCCGAAATTATTTCCCTAAGTAAAAAGCTCTTTCTGAATATGCCGTAACCGAATTTAATCCGCAGATGATTTCCGTCAATCATTACATTGAGGGACGCAAAAGAAGTGATAAGAAACAGGATGAGAAACAATACGACAACAAGGATTGGATCCAAACCGGCTTGTGACAAAATACTCCCGAAAAGTAAAGTGAGGGCAACTAAAACAAATATCATCAAATACCCAATTTGGGTGTGCTTGTAAGGCATATTGCCAATTTAATTATATTACCTGGTTTTAAGGAGTTTCCACTTCTTTCTCCACTTCCACTTCTTCCTCACAAAACTTCAATTTCCACCATTCTCCATCTTTGTCCCACTTATCCATCTTTACCATAAAAAGAGAACTGCCGGCCATTCCCAAAAGACCAACAACAAGTAAACCAATAACCCATTTTTTCAGTTGTTTTTTGTCAAGCGTACGAATAGCCCATACAAGAAAGAGAATAATTCCAAGAAGGAATAGGAGACAGAAAAATTTCACAAAAAGAAAACCGACTCCAATGTGTGCATATCCCATCATAATAATGAGGTTAAGAAATACAACTAAGGAAATCATAGCAACTTAAACGTGTCCTGTCCAAAGAGTTCTAGCAAGTACGCAGCGCGCTTTCAACGCGGAGCTCCAACTTTTTTTACTTATTATCATCATTTCCGGGACCGTCTTCTGCATTCTCATGAGCTTGCTCTGAAGCAGTAGCAGGTAGCTCATGAGCCACACCATCGGCGGTACCATCAGGTATACCATCAGCGGCAGTATCGGGCGCGCCAATAGTTTCACCATCGGGTACACCATCGGCGTCACCGTCAGCGGCCTCATCGGGCGCGCCAATAGTCTCTCCATCGGGCACACCATCGGCCGGTACATCTTCCGTTTCATCGTCCTCATCTATTGTAGTTTCAATATCAACTTCAACAGTCTCTTCTTCATCTTCAATAGCGGTTTCAACTTCATCAATTGCTTCGACTACTTGTTCCTGTTCTTCAGTAGTTGTCGTAATCGCGTCGTCAATAGCGTCAGTTATCTCCTCACTCTCCACCACCTCAAGAGCTTCATTAAATATTTCCGTTGAGTCGGTTTGAAGTTCATTAATATCTTCCAGGATTGTTTGAAGTTCTTCCGGATTAGAACTTTCATCGGCAATTTCAATTGCGGCTTCGGTTTCCTCTACAACTTGTGCAATAAGCTCTTCGATGAGAGCTTCATTCACCTCTTCGCCCGCCTCTTTTGCGGCAAGAAGTTCTTCCAACTCAGCCAAAGCTTCCTCAGCTTTATCAACATGGTAGTCAGGACTCTGCTCACACATCATCAATCCGGTGCAACTACCAACCAACAGCAACAGAAGAAGCATTGCGATAAATATCCTTCTTCTGAGATTTTTTTGTTTTGAATCATTCATAATTAATTTGATTAAAAAATACAACCACACAATTCTACTGTAGAAAACGGTATTAAGCGCTTTGTGTTACGGCAAAACCATTTTCTCTGTTTTATTGAATTTTACAGTTGACTTCATTTTGAAAATATGCTATCCTATAGATAGTTAAGAAATAAAAACAAAAGATCATTTACATCACAGACTCATTCATTTCCCTGGAGGGAGCTTTCTTTGACCGGTTATGTTACTTCGGTACTGTAGTCGATTGAAGAAAGCTCTCTCTTGGGAAGTATTTATGTTCACCTCGGTGGATGTAAATATTTTTCTTGAGAACCTTGAGAAAGCCACATTTTTTATTCAATTAAGGAGTGTGGCTTTTTCTTTATTTGCACGTTTTCTTATTGATATATCTTCTTTATTTGTTACTGTACTTGGGCAAATAAGACCATCTTATGCAGGTATATCTCGACAATTCGGCTACAACAAAACTAGATAAAAGAGTCCTGAAAAAAATGTATCCATATTTCTCTGAAAATTATGGAAATGCTTCGTCGATTCATTTTATGGGAGAAGACGCTAACAAAGCTCTTGATGAAGCAAAAAAAGAAATCGGAAAAATTCTGAATTGTGGTCAGAAGAACATAATATTTACTTCCGGAGCATCCGAAGCAAACAATTTAATAATAAAAGGAATCGCAAGGGCCAATAAGGAAAAGCGGAATACAATTCTCGTTTCCGAAATAGAACACTCTTCCGTTCTCGCACCGGTGGAACAACTCGGTAAAGAAGGGTTTAAAATTAAATACATTCCGGTAGATGAAAATGGTCAAATAAAAATGTCCGAATTTGAGAAAATGCTCGACGAAAAAGTTTTATTGGTTTCTGTAATGACAGTGAATAACGAAATCGGAACAATTCAGGATATAAAAACAATTTCAAAATTGACTCACAAAAAAGGAGCATTATTCCACACAGACGCGGTTCAGGCCGTTCCTTATCTGAAACTCGATATCAATAATTCCGAAATAGATTTTTTAAGCCTGTCAGCGCACAAATTCTACGGACCGAAAGGAGTGGGATTGGCATATGTAAACAGAAAATACAAAATCTTTCCGATAATTGACGGGGGAGAACAGGAATATGGAATAAGATCCGGAACTCACAACATTCCGGGAATAGTCGGAATGGCGGAAGCTCTAAAACTTGCTTACAAAGAAAAAACAACTCATTTAAAAGAACTAAGAGACTACATGTGGGACAGAATGAAAGCGGAAATTCCAAATATAAATTTAAATGGAGATTCAAGGAGTCGCATTCCAAACAATTTAAATGTAAGATTCGAAAGCATTGAAGGCGAGGCAATCGTGATAGAATTATCGACAAAAGGGATATGTGTAGGAACAGGCTCCGCATGCTCGTCCAAAAAACTAAGAGCCTCCCACGTCCTGAAAGCAATCGGATTAAAAGACGAGCACCTAAACAGCAACGTTCGCTTTACACTCGGAAAATTCAATACAAAAAAAGAAATCGACCACACAGTGGATTCACTCAAAAAAGTGGTAAAAAGGCTGAGAAGTTTCACGTCTATAAAAAAATAACACCCGCACCCAAATGGCTCTGAAATATACAAAAAAAGTAATGGATAACTTCCTCCACCCCAAAAATATTGGGGAAATAAAGAACCCGGACGGATATGCCGAAGTGGGGAACCCGATTTGCGGAGACATGTTGACATTTACAATCAAAGTAAAGAATAAAAAAATCACAGATATAAAGTATCTGTCTTTTGGATGCGCTTCGAACATTGCCACAGCTTCCGTTATGACAGAAAAGGTAAAAGGAATGACACTCGAAAAGGCTAAAAAATTTAAATGGGAAACGATAATAAATGAGCTGGGAGGTCTTCCCAAACAAAAAATACACTGCTCGGTACTCGTCATAAAAGGTCTTCAAAAAGCCATCGAAGACTACGAAACAAAAAGCGGAAAGAAAACACCCCATCGCATAAAAACCCATCTTTCAAAAAAACTATGAAAATAGCCGTTCTTGTTTCAGGTGGGGTGGACAGCTCAGTGGCGCTCAAACTTTTGAAAGAGCAGGGGCACGACGTGACCGCATACTACATAAAAATCTGGTTGGAAGACGAAATGGCGTTTTTCGGCAACTGCCCATGGGAAAAAGACCTTACATTCGTACGAAAAATTTGCAAGAAGGACAATATTCCACTAAAAATCATCAATCTGCAAAAAGAATACTTCGATACGGTAGTAAAATATACGATTTCCGAAGTGTCATCAGGAAGAACCCCAAATCCCGACATCATGTGCAACAACAACATCAAATTCGGGCTCTTTTTCAAAAAAATCGACCTAAAAAAATACGACAAAATAGCCACCGGCCACTACGCTCAAATTATCAAAAAATCAAACCGATACCTCCTGAAAAAAGCTCCCGACCCAATAAAAGATCAGACCTATTTTCTTTCAAATCTGAAACAATCCCAACTCAAAAAACTCATATTCCCAATAGGGCATCTCACCAAAGCGGAAGTCCGCAAACTCGCTCGCAAATTCAAACTTCCAAACGCATCACGCAAAGACAGTCAGGGCATCTGCTTTCTCGGTAAAATAAAATATTCGGAATTTATCCGCCATTACCTCGGCGAAAAAAAAGGAGAAATCCGCAATTTCGAAACAAAGGAAAAAATGGGGGAACACGAGGGGTTCTGGTACTACACAATCGGCCAGCGTAAAGGAATCAAAATTGGAGGAATAAAAAACAGCACCGGCAAGCCATTCTACGTTGTGGCGAAAAACACAAAGAAAAACATCGTCTACGTATCAAACAACTACCACGCTCTCGACCAAAAACGAGACACACTGGAAGTGACCAAATTCAACTGGTTCGCCGGCACTCCACCAACCAAAAAAACTCTCAACGTAAAGCTCCGCCACGGCGAACACGAATACAAATGTCGCATAAAATTCCTCAATAAATCCAGAGCCCAACTCAAACTAAACTCACCCGACCAGGGCATCGCCCCCGGCCAGTTCGTGGCATTTTATGACAAAGATATATGCCTTGGCTCAGCCGTTATTACTCGCTGACATACTCCTTTATCAGCTTCGCCGCCTTCTGCAAATTCGAAAAAGTAAGATTCGGCAACGACCCGCGAGCAAAAGTTCGATAATCTTTTTTCGACCGTTCCTCCTCAGAGAAAAATAAATTTGCGGGAATCAGAATCACACCTTTTTTTGCCAATCCCAGGAAAAGCTCCTCCGGCTCAAGCCCATTTTTGTTAAAACCCGGAATGCTTTTAAGATCAAAACACGAATAATAAAGATTTTTGTTATAAGGAAGACCCAAAATTTCATAAAAACTCTCCATATTAATCCTGATTCGCTTCAAATACTCGGCTCTATCCTCATCACCAAAAATCATATGCGATATGCCCAAATATTGCGACGGTCCGGTCACAAAAGTAACATGTTGGAATTCCCCGCGAATCTCACCGGGAGCCTTGGCAAACACCAATAACTGCATTAAGTCACTAGCAGTATCCAACCGACCTCCCAAAATATTCTCTGCAATATACTTCTGCGCTTCTTTCGCGATCACAAATTCTCCAAACCGCAAACCGGTCGATCTCTCAATTTTACTCCGCCCACTAATCATAATCGACCTATTCCTCGCAAAACTCATAATATTTTTCTTCCTTTCAAAGAAAAAATCAGTATAAACCTCATCCGAAACAATAAGAGCATTCCGCTTTTCTGCAAATTCCGCGATCTTCTTCAAAAATTCCTCGTCATTCATAAATCCTGTCGGATTATTCGGGTCAATAAGGCAAATCAACTTCACATTTTCAGGCGCGCCCGCCAAAATCTCATCCAAATCCCCGACAACCCCACCGGTAGCGGGATCAATAGGTATAGAAAAAGTCGTAAGCCCCCGATTCTCAATAATTGTATTATAAGGAGCATAAACAGGCGATCCCAGCATTACACAATCTCCTTCGCGCAAAAACCCGATCTCCGAATCACACAAAACCTTAAAAATCGTACCAATTCCATGCGAAACTCCTGCAACAAGAATCAAATCCCGATAATCAACGCCAAGCCCCAGTTTTTTATTATAATGATCGGCAATAACCAGCCTCACCAAAGTCTCTCCCTGCGGATCCAGATAAGAACCACCGCTAACCACCGAATACTTAAAAATCTCAAAAATCACTTTCTTTTTATCCCAATTCAGCCCTTGTTCCCGCGCGTACTTCTCAACACGAGTTAAAAAGAAATAAAAATTCTTCTTCACACGCTCCGCTTTTTCCGCCGAATAAACCCGATCCGCCAAAGACTGAATCTTCTGCCAAAGAGCCTCAAAATCATCCCGATTATCGGAAACAAAGTGCTCATCCGGATTATTCAGCATCTGATCAATTTCCAGTAAAAACCCATAAAACTCACGCCCGTGAACGGAAGGCGAAAACCCATAACCCGGATCGCCACGCGAAAGATCAACAACATTCTCCTCACCTAGCTGGCTGTCCGCAACCGCACGCAAATATCGAAAAATCCGAAACGGATTATCTTCCCGCAAATCAAAACCCCATTTATTATCTCGCAATTTCATATTACGTTCCTTCAATTTCACAGTCCCCTTTGACCTTGCACTGGCAGGCGAGCCGATGTTCATCATCATCCATCCCCATCACGCTCAACGTGTTCTTTTCCTTATCTCCTTTGGGGGACAAATTTTCCGCACCAGCGGTCGTTTTGATTATACAAGTTCCGCATACCCCATCTTCACATCCATACGCAATCGGCCAACCTTTTTCTTTGGTGGCGTCTTTAAGTTCGGTTCCTTCTTCCACTTCCGCTGTATCACCTGTATTTTTGAATTTTACTTTTAGCATGTCTATAAATTATCACTTTGCATATATTTTGCCAAATGAATATAATTAAGCTCCATTAAGCGACATTATGCGGTTAAGTACACCTACGGTAAAAATTAGGAATACGAAACTTGGAGGCAAGAACCCGATTGCCATCCAATCTATGACGAATACGGACACCGCGGACGCTCAGGCTACGGCGACGCAATGTATTGAATTGTATGAAGCGGGTTCAGAATTAGTCAGAATTACTGTGGATAATGAGGCTTCGGCTGAAGCTGTTCCTGAAATTCGCAAAATTCTTGATGCAAAAGGATACAAAGATCTGCCGTTAATAGGGGATTTTCATTTTATTGGACATAAATTATTGGAAAAATACCCACAGTGCGCAAAAACTTTGGATAAATACAGAATAAATCCCGGAAATGTAGGTTTTGGGAAATCGCACGACGAAAACTTTGAAAAAATTATAAAAATCGCGATTAAAAACAAAAAACCGGTAAGAATTGGAGGGAATTGGGGATCATTGGATCAGGAACTGTTAACAAAATTGATGGATAAAAATCCGGACGAAGACATTAGAATCAAAACTTTGGTAAAAAGCACATTAGATTCAGCAAAACTTGCTGAAAAGCTCGGACTAAAACATGACAAAATAGTCCTCAGCGTAAAAGTCTCAGACGTACAGGAATTAATAAAAGCATACGAATTATTAGTGAAAAAAATGGGACGCAAACCCTACGCACTCCACCTCGGCCTCACAGAAGCGGGAAGTGGCCTGCAGGGAATAGTTTCTTCCACAGTGGCACTTGCAATTCTTCTCCAAAAAGGCATCGGCGACACAATCCGCATCTCCATCACACCGCAAAACAACGAACCAAGAATTCGCGAAGTCCAAGCCTGCAAACACCTCCTCCAATCATTGGATCTCAGACGATTCCAGCCAAAAATAGTTAGTTGTCCGGGCTGTGGCCGAACCAACAACGCATTATTCCAAAAGATCGTAAAAGAAGTAAATCACTATGTCGGCAAAAACAATCTCGAACCAATCAACATCGCTGTAATGGGTTGCGTAGTCAATGGTCCGGGCGAATCAAGACAAGCTGACGTCGCTCTCCATCTTCCGGGAAAAAACGAAAAAGTCTCAGCATCTGTCTATATAAAATGAAAATTTTCACAAACACTAAAAGGTGATAATATTACAGAGAAATTTATAGAAATAATCAAAAAAACAACCACATGAAACAATATCTGGAATTAGTTCAGGAAATACTGGATAAAGGGGAAGAAAAATCCGATCGAACGGGCACGGGCACAATTTCGCTATTCGGTGCACAAAAAAAATACGATCTCCGTGACGGATTTCCATTAGTGACCACAAAAAAAGGAATATTCAGATCAGTTCTAAAAGAACTTCTCTGGTTCTTATCAGGTTCGCAGACAATAAAGGATCTGGATTGCCACATTTGGGATGAATGGGCGGACGAAGACGGAAATATCGGGCCATTATATGGGTATCAATGGGTAAAATGGGAAAAATTCGAAGAAGTGGAACATGGAAAATTTCTGAAAACCCATATAAATCAGATACAAAACGCTATAGATCTCATAAAAAACAATCCCGATTCCAGAAGAATCATAGTTAGTGCATGGAATGTCGCGGATCTTGATAAAATGGCGCTATATCCATGTCACGCATTCTTCCAGTTTTATGTAATAAACGGCAGACTCGACTGCCAGCTTTACCAAAGAAGCGCGGATATAGCACTCGGCGTCCCGTTTAATATCGCCAGCTATTCGGCTCTTATGATAATGGTCGCTCAAGAATGTAACCTCGAACCGGGAATTTTCACTCATACAATAGGGGATGCCCACATTTACTTGAATCATGTAGACGGACTTAAAGAACAACTCACAAGAAAACCATACCCGTTACCGACCCTGAAACTAGCGAAAAAACCGTTTTGGGAAATAAAATATGAAGATTTTGAACTCGAAAATTATCAGCACCATCCATTTATTAAATTTCCGATAGCAGTATGAAGCACAAAATATACGTAATAGCCGGAGTCGATAAAAATTTTGGCATTGGAAAAAACAATGATCTTCCATGGCATTTCAGCAAAGATATGGAATTTTTCAAAAAAACGACAATAAAAACGCAGGATCCGAAAAAAAAGAATATGCTCGTAATGGGGAGCACGACCTGGGAATCAATTCCAAAAAAATATAGACCATTCAAAGATAGGGAAAACGCGGTTCTCGCATGGGATCCGGATTATAAGGCGGAAGGGGCAAAAGTTTTCGGATCAATTGATGAAGCCCTGGATTCCGCGGGAGACGATATAGAAAAAATATTTTTTATTGGTGGAGGAATGGTTTATAGGGAATCTGTTAAACATCCGAAACTAACCGGCATTTACCTCACACACATTGATAGAGAATATGATTGCGACACTTTTTTCCCGGAAATTCCGGAAAAATTCAACAAAAAAGAGAAGATCGGCGAAGAACATGAAAAAGGAATCAAACTCGAATTTTTACTTTATACTATTTAGCTAATTCAGCTTCTATAATTTGTTCGAAATTTTCAAACGGCTGAGCTCCCACAAGTAATGTCCCGTTTATAAGAAAGGAAGGCGTTCCGCTAACTCCGACCGCCTGCCCGGCAGATACATCCGCGAATATCTCCATCTGGAACTTATCGCTCGCCATACATTCTTTGTAAACATCGGGATCAACCTCAACATCTCTTGCAAATCCCTCTAACGCAATCGCGACAGCCTCGGCGTCTCCATTCAACCTGTCTTGATTCTCAAAAAGCTTATCGTGCATCGCAAAATATCCTTCATCTCCGAGCTGATCGCGAACACACTCAGCGGCCAAAGCCGCAGGATAAGCCCCTTCATGAAAACTCAAAGGAAAATCTCTAAAAACCAGCTTTACTTTGCCGGTTTCAACATATTTCTCCTTTAATTCCTGATATGCATCATTATAAAATTTTGAACAGTAAGGACATTGATATTCGGAAAATTCTACAATTGTGACAGGCGCATTAGGGTCACCCAAAACCGCATCATCATCGATAAGCTCATCCATGCTTAAAGGTTCCGCATCGGGCTGTTCAGCCGGCGCAGGGCCTTCAACATATTCGGCAACTCCATCAATCACAGCGGCCTTAAGTGCGTCACTGTCGCAACCAACCTGCGTTCCCAGATAAACAAGAGCACCACCAAGTACAACTGTAGCGACAAGAATAGTGACAACCAAACCATTATTATTTTTCATAATTAAAATGCTTAAAAAATACGTGCGGTAACTATAAGCGATTTTAGACTGATTTGCCAGAGATTTTTACGAAAAAGAGTTTGTAGGGTAGCAAAGTACCGATAGGAGGCCACACAGACAAACTCAATAGATATACTATAAGATGATCTGTCTGGCGCAACAGTCCAGCTCCCAGTAGAACGTATGCTCTCCTTTGCACGTCGGACACTTGAACGGTCCTCTGGAAGTAGCTACCATACGCGAGGAATCCAAGCATTCCTGCTGCTGCCGCTGTTCCTGCTGCTGCCGCTGTTCCTCCTGCTGCTGTTCCTCCTGCTGTTGTCGTAACCGCTGTCGCTGTCGCTGTTGTTTAGCTCGTTGTTTAGCAAGCAACTTCTGCTGTCTTTTGGTTCGCGCCATCCTTTTCCTCTCCTTGGTGTTTTGCTACCCTACTTGTCAAAAGTAAACGGTCAGACACGACCGCTACAAAGTAGGGCATGTGTCATAGGAACGATTACATGACACAATCCTACACTATAAAACAGCCAGAAGTCAAGCAGAAGTCCGACACCAATCAGCACTACCAAAAAGCATTGATTTAAATCTCTCGTAACTTTAAAATTCCCCTGTACGCAAATTCTGTATGCAAATTGACAACGTGCCGGGGTAGCTCAGTGGTAGAGCAAAGGATTGAAAATCCTTGTGTCGACAGTTCAATTCTGTCTCCCGGCACCACTTGTAAACACATAGGCTGAAATCGAAGCAGTAATAGGAATCAGCACAACCAATGAAATTGCACCAATAAATGTCCGTGTTAGCTCCAAAGCAATAAAATCCATATTTATCAATTCGCTCAAGGTGCTTCCCTGACTCAACGCAATAAGAATTAGGAATGGCATAGCGCTGGCCAGATACGCAAAAAGCAAAGTGTTTATCATAGAGCCAAGAATGTCTTTTCCTATTTCCATACCGATTTTATAAATCTTTTTGAAGGTTTGTCTTGCATGTTCCTTCACCGCTTCAAATATAGCCGAAGATATGGAAATGGCGGTATCAATCAAGGCACCTATTGCTCCCATGAATAACGAGGCGATAAGGATGTCTGAAAGCCCTATATTGGGGTACATTATCCCCAACATGCGAAATTCTTCACCAGGGGTATTTCCCAGTCCCGCGAAGTCTTTAAACAAAAAAGCAATATAGATTGAGAGTATATACCCTATAAAAATTGCTGTTATTGCTGATAGCGATTTTTTATTAAAGCCATGGATTAGTGGAATGGTGAGAAGGGTCACTATCAAGGTGAAAATCAGACAGGAGAATATAGGGGAATAACCCGCTATAATCATTCCCAGAAAAACGAAGTAGAATAAAGTTAAAGAGATAATAATACTCAAAATAGCGGTTATTCCCTTTTTACGAGCAATTAAGATCGTAGTAGCGGCGAAAATGATAAAAATCCAAGTAAGTCCGCCCTGATGATAATAGTCGGCAGTTTCATAGCTGGTTTTTCCTGTCGCCACTTCCATCATTTTATAAATTTGAACTTCATCACCGACTTCATAAGTATTAAAATTATTCATTGAACTCACAGGCGCAATAATAGTTTCCCCTTTTTCTTCCCCTGAATTGGCTTTAACAACAAGCTGAATTTCACCTTCTTCCGACGGGGCACTTATTTCTCTTACCTCTCCGTGAATAAATTCATAAGTATAATTTCCGTTTTGCTCAATTGAAGAAAATTCCGGTGTTTGATTGTAAATAACCAAAGTGAAGATAACAGTCGCAATTGCAAAAATTGCGTACAGGGACGTGAATATTTTTTTCAGTTTACTCATGGCTGTATGTTAGCAAATTTGAGTGTAAGTGGTAATAGAAAAACGGCATTGACAAATAATCGTAATGAATATATATTCATTACAGGTATGTTATTTAACCAAAATTACTATGCCGAATTCAGACGGAACAGGACCTATGGGACAAGGACCTTTAACAGGTAGAGGAGGGGGAAAATGCGGGGTGGTTGGACAAGGTGGCGGTTATGGAAGAGGTATGAGAGGAAGTCTTTGTCGTTTTGGACAGAAAGGCTCTACTCCTGTATCTTTGAGCAAAGAAGAACAGAAGAAAATTTTGCAGGAGGAGAAAAAGGGGATTGATAAAATGTTAAAAGAGTTAGAATAAAACGTTATGCCAAGACCAAGAAGAACGAGATTAGTGGGGTGTATGCCCCAAGCTATTTATTTTAAACCCGCAGGAGTTAAGATGCGGCAATTGAATGAAGTCATTTTAAGTATAGAAGAATTTGAAGCCATCAGACTCAAGGATTTTAAAAGTTTAAGCCAGGAGGAGTGCGCAAAAAAGATGGGGATATCTCAACCCACTTTTCACAGATTGGTTTTGATAGCGAGAAAAAAAGCCGCTGATGCAATTATCAACGGCAAGGCTCTCAAAATAGAGGGAGGCAATTTTAAAAAATATTAGATATTTGCTTCTATTTGCAAAAAAATAATGTAATGAGTAGAATCTTCTCAGTTTTTGCATATAATTATGGATTTTCAAACTATTATCATAGCCTTTGGTTTAACCTTACTTGCTGGCTTATCTACAGGGATAGGAGGAGCATTGGCCCTTTTTACAAAGCGTACAAACACAAAATTACTTTCAGTAGCATTGGGTTTTTCAGCAGGTGTTATGATTTATGTTTCATTTGTCGAAATTTTACCGGAAGCGACAAAGTGTTTTTCAGAAGAACTTGGAGAGGACGCCGCATGTTGGGCTAGTTACATCGCCTTTTTTGTAGGTATTTTTCTTGCCGCTGTTATTGATAAATTATTGCCATCTTTTGAAAATCCACATGAAATACACAAAATTGAAGAAATAGAAGATAAAAAACTGGCAAAGCAATATCGGAAACTTTTTAAAATGGGAATATTGACAGCGGTTGTAATAGCTATACATAATTTTCCAGAAGGTATCGCAACATTTTTTAGTGCCTTAAAAGATTTAAAACTTGGAATTGCTGTAGCATTTGCAATTGCAATTCACAACATACCGGAAGGTATTGCAGTATCCATACCAATATATTTTGCCACAGGAAGTCGAAAAAAGGCTTTTGCATATTCTTTTTTGTCTGGGTTAGCTGAACCTGTTGGAGCACTAATCGGGTATTTTATACTCTCATCTGTTTTTAACGGAATAGCATTTGGAGTAGTCTTCGCTTCGGTTGCTGGAATAATGGTCTTTATTTCACTAGACCAGCTTTTGCCCACGGCAAAAAAATATGGAGAACATCATTTGTCCATGTATGGTTTAATTGCTGGAATGGCGTTTATGGGGTTGAGTTTGCTTCTGTTCAATTAAACAGCTTTCCACAATCCGTGAAGATTACAGTACTCACGAACCTCGATAGATTCTGATGTAATTGGAAATTCTGCTTCCGGTTTATCTCCCGGCTTTAAATATTTTCGATAAACTTTTCCATCCGCCAAAACCTCAATCCATTCAATATAGTGGTTTTCATCCATTGGATGAGCTATTTCTCCAACTTTTACCTTAATTCCTGTTTCAGTTTTTTCAATCACAGGAACATGTTTTTCTTGCGTCGCGTCTTCAGTATTTTCCTTCATAAGCCTCATAGGTTGAGCACAGCAAACCAGTTCACCAACTCCGGTATGCAGCACCTCAACGATATTTCCGCAAACATCACACTTGTAGATTTGATTTAATTTAGTCATAGCAATAAATAGTTATTATGGCTAACCTACATTTATAATAGTCCTAGAAAATCTATTTAAAAAACTTCGTATATTTCTTCTTGTAAGTATGAATATTATAAGCGATATTCAACAGAATAACCGCCATGACAATCAAAAGTGCGGCTACAAGAAGATCAAGAACTTGAGGGAAAAAAGGAATGATGATACCCAAAGCAAGACTTACAACGGCAAGAAGAATGAAGTTAATCATCAAAATATTAAGAGTCCTGTTAACTTTTCCCAGGACCGGAACGTTGTCGACATCCATAAAAAATTGGTTAATACTTGCGAAAATTCTAGCATAATAAAGAAAGGACCGCTAGAAGATTTTACTCTGGTAGCGGTCCTTCTGACCGATAAGCTCGTGACGGCCGAAGCCATCAAAAGGATACCGGAGGGCTGGGATCCACTACTACAACCGAAGTCGTAACAGTGAAGGCCAGTGATGCAGCTGAGAAATAAAACCGAAGTCTCATCTCCCAATTGCACGTATATAATAACACATTTTTAAAAATAACGCAATACCCAAATTCAAAAAAGTAGTATAATATTAAAGTACAAATCTTTAACCAGTCATCTATGGATGTAAATTACTTTATGCAGAATCTGTCGAAGCGGGAAGAAGAGTCTTTCAAGGACTATGTAGCTGAAAAGTTACCGGCGTTCGAAAATTTACTGACAAAGTTTGCAGACGATGCCCGATTGCTCAAAGTTACAATCGAAAAATTTGAAAAACACGACGCATATGAAATTGAGTTTTGTTTAACTCTTCCTACAAAGTCCATGTACGCAAAAGAAGCAAGCCATACAATAACAAAAGCTGTGGATCTTTCTAAAGACCGCCTTATCAGCCAGTTAAAAAAACACATGGCACTACTTCGGAAAGATCGCTCTCATAAATCAATACGTGACGCAGAAACGGTTAAGGAAAAAGTTGAAGTTTGGGAATAAAGTGCTCACTCACACTTATCGAAGTAATGCACCTCCATTCCTTCAACTTTTATCTCATAGCTTGAATTACAATATTCATCGCTCCACACATACATAAGACCATGAGGGTTTTCGTGTGAATGTGTAATAACCAAATAAAACGAATCAAAACCGCGAATTAGATTTCTGTATTTTGATTCATGGCTTTCATCAACATTATATTCATTCAGGTCATCGCTAAAAGGAAAAGGATAAACATCAAATCTGTCTTTATTATAGAAATTAATAACATGGACAATTGAAGGAGTATGGACTACAACAGGCGCTTCATTCTCAGTTATCACTTCAACAAGACCCCGATAATCTTCCCCGAATTCAACAGGAAAAGCCGAAACCTGCCAGGGTATCCACAAATAGACGATTCCAAGTAAAATCGCGGTGGAAAAAATAATACTCAACCTCCTGAATGCATAAATCCCCAAAGCAATAAGCCCCATAAAAATAGGGACAAGAAAAACCATATACCTGATCTTCATTATAGGTTCGAAAATCATTGAATATGCTAATGGGGCGCCTATTCCCAAAATTAAAAATATTATCAAAGAAAAAGCGGCAAAAATTCCTTCTTTATAGTCAATAAATCGTCGTCTAAAAAACGTCCACGCAACTCCGATAACACAGAGGGCCAAAAATCCCATAAGTAAATACATACTACCATTGGAAAAATCCAAAAAATATTCCTTCAAATTTGAAAACGAATTCGGCGCCATCCAATATCTTTCAACTTCCAATTGTTTTATGAAATTCGGGAACCAGGGAATATAAGAAATAATAACGAGAACAGCGCAAAAAATTCCCAATAAAAATTTCCCAAAGCTCTTTTCCGCAACAAAAAGTTGCCACAAAAAAATAAAAGCAAACGGCAACAAAACAAAAAAGAAAAAATTATGAGTATAGATACCGACTACACAAGAAAGTACAAACGTAAACCACCAAAAGAACTCATATCCGTCTTCGCGCAAAGCCTTATACAAAGAATAAAACCCTGTCAAAGCAAACAAGCCCAGCATCACATACATCCTGCTTTCCATCGAAAAACCGATATGAAACGGATTTATCGCCAATAAAAATGCGGCAATCAACCCTGCCTCCGGATCAAACATCTCAGCGATCAACAAATACAAAAATAAAATTGATAAAACTCCGAAAATCAAAGAAATCAGCCTAAATCCAAATTCATCCTCACCAAAAATTTCCAAAAAAGTATGCGTCACAAAATAATAGGCGGGAGGGGATTGATCCAATTTGGCAGTCTTATCCCAAACCGTTTCATAACTTTCACCGGTGCTGTTGTAGTAAGTGATACCTTCGTCCAGCCAAAGGCTCTCGTCATTTAGATGATTCAGACGCAAAAAAGCGCCGAAAACCATAACAGCGATCAATAATGTAATGGCCAATCCCTTTTTCATGTAATAGTTGCCCTTCGGGCGTTAAATTACTATACGCGTTCGCAAAGCTACCGCGTGTTATTTAAATAAATTGAATCTAATAATGTGCCAAAAAGCGGCGACTCCGTCCTTCCAACTGATTTTTTTACCTTCATCATAAGTTCTGCCGTAATAAGAAATTCCAATCTCAAAAATCCGGAAGCGGGCTTTGGCAATCCGGGCGGTAAATTCGGGCTCAAAACCAAAACGGTCCGATTTCAGGTCAGGCAGTACCTTTTTCAGAACTTCACGAGTAAAAACTTTATAACATGTCTCCATGTCAGTCAGATTCAGGTTCGTAAACATGTTGCTGACGGTTGTCAAAAATCTATTACCCCAGGAATGCCAAAAAAGAAGAACTCTATGAGGGCCTCCTCCCGAAAATCGGGATCCATAAACAACATCCGCCTTATTCTCCAGAATCGGGTCCAAAAGCTTCATATATTCTTTCGGATCATATTCCAGATCCGCATCCTGAATAATCACAATATCACCGGTAACTTTTTTAAATCCGGTCCGCAGAGCGGCCCCCTTGCCTTTATTTTTTCTGTGATAGAATATTTTGTATTTCTTTTTCAGTTTTTTAAGAATATCCCGGGTCCCATCCAAAGAATAATCGTCAACAAGAATAATCTCGCGGCTCATCCCTTTCGGTAATGGCGCGGATTGCACAGCTTTAACAAGATCCTTCAAAGTATCTTTTTCATTGTAAATTGGAATAACAATTGAAACTTTTTTGAATTTTTTCATGCGCTTTTAAAAACAAAAACTATACCTAACGAAATCAACAAAACTCCCATAATACGTATGAAAGTAACCTGTTCTCCCAAAAAAGCCCAGGAAACGAGTATGATAGCCAAATAGCCAATACTCAACATCGGATATGCATAACTCAAATCCTTATGAGACAAAGCCAGAATCCAAAAAACACTACCCACAAGATACAAAAATAGTCCTCCAAGAACCACAGGAGAGGTAAAAGCTTTAAAAATACTGCCAAAATTCAAAGCCAAAGCACCCAACTTATTCACTCCGGTCTTAAGGACGCTCTGCCCGGCAACATTAAACGCGACACTAATAAGAATAAAAATATTTCCCATTGCGACCAATTTATACTATTGACCTGAAATACTCAATTGTCTTTTTGAGTCCGTCTTCAAGATTAACCTCTGGTTCCCAGCCAAATTTTTCTTTTGCAAGCGAAATATCCGGTTTCCTCCGCATCGGATCATCCTGTGGTAAATCGGAAAAATTTAATTGAGACGCCGCACCTGTCAAAGAAATCACTTTTTTCGCCAATTCTACAACCGTAATTTCATCAGGATTTCCCAAATTAACAGGTCCGGGAAAATTTTCATCCAAATTCATATAGGCGATCATGCCATCAACAAGGTCATCAATATATTGAAAACTACGGGTTTGCTTTCCATCACCATAAATAGTTAAATTTTTGCCTCGCAAAGCCTGAACGATGAAGTTTGAAACAACCCGGCCGTCATCTTTATCCATAAACGAACCATAAGTGTTAAAAATTCTGACAATCCGCATAGGCATATCATACCTGCGCCAATAATTCATGCATAAACTTTCAGCCGCGCGTTTCCCTTCATCATAACAACTTCTAATGCCATGCGGGTTAACATTTCCGCAATATTCTTCATTTTGGGGAGAAACATCGGGATCTCCATAAACTTCGGAAGTCGAAGTAAACAGAACCTTCGCGCCACACGCACGAGCCAATTCCAAAACATTCCGCGTTCCCTCAAAATTCACCCGCAAAGTATAAATATGGTCCTTCTGATAACGTGGGGGCGAAGCGGGACAAGCCAAATGATAAATCCGGTCAAACTGTCCGCTCATGATCGATTCAGTGAAAGGCTCAATAATATCGTGCTCCACCAATTCAAACCGATCCCCATTCAAACCATCAAGATTCGACTTTAAAGAACTATAAAAATTATCCACGCAAACAACATTATGCCCCTCACTCATAAGTCTTTTACACAAACTCACCCCGATAAATCCGGCCCCGCCTGTCACAAGTATTCGCATAATCACAACTTTTACATAATAAAAAAAACGAAGCTCAGGCACAATATACCATAAGCCTCGCCTTTAATAAGTGGGGATACTTTATTCAACCACTTCTTCTTCAACCTCTTCGTCGGCTTCTTCTTCAACCTCTTCAGCGGCTTCTTCGCCGTCAACTTCTTCAGCGACCTCTTCGCCGTCCACCTCTTCATCGGCTTCTTCTCCATCAGCCTCTTCTTCAGCGGCTTCTTCGCCGTCAACTTCTTCAGCGACCTCTTCGCCGTCCACTTCTTCAGCCACTTCTTCTTCAGCGGCTTCTTCAGCGACTTCTTCTCCTACTGGCAAACATCCAGCGAAAAGCATGGAAGTCATGCTTAGAAGAGCTAAAGTTAGAAAGAATTTCTTCATGGTATGTTAAATTAAATAATATGCATTATATTGCCCATATGTCTAACGGACACAAAGTATATTCATAAACGGGAAAAGTAAAGGGAAAATGCCAATTTAACCCGAAATAGTTGCCCCATATAAATTCTTCCAATACAATGACCGTATGAGTAATGTCGCCTTAAAAGAAGGAGAGGAGGTATCGAAACAAGCAATAATACGCCTCCTCATATTGGGTTTAATAAAAACCGCGGCAGGATTAATAACCGGAATGAGCGTCATGATTGCTGATGCCATATCTACTTTTGCGGATACACTAGGCGTATTTGCATCTTATTTTGGTCTCCGATTATCAAGAAAAAGCGCAGATGAAAAATTCGAATACGGATACTATAAGATTGAAACTCTCGCCGCATTATTGGTATCTCTGGGAACAATCTATGCCGGTTACGTGATTTTAAATAAAGCTATAAGAAACATCGGCGTACTGGAACAGGCAAGCAATAGACCGTTTGCTATTACCGCAACAGTAATTGCAATAATTTATTCAATAAAATTATGGAAAAAACTGGAAAAAACCGGTAAAAAAGTAAATTCTCTATCACTGATAGCGAACGCAAATGACAAAAAAATGGATGTGTTTGCCGGATTTATAGTACTTGTCTCAATCGTCGCAAACTACAAACAAATTCCATACGTTGAAAGCGTTGTAACCATTCTGATTGCATTGCTGATATTGAAAGTAGGACTGTACAGTACAAAGGAATCTTTGTTTTTCCTTCTGGATTACTGGAACGATCCGATTTTATTAAGAAAAATAAAGAAAGTTTTCAGAAAAGAAAAGAATCTCATTATAAAAGTAAATAAAATAAGACTCAGACGAGCGGGGACATTTGTTTTTGGAGAAGCGTTTGTAGAATTAAATCCCTACGCGGGTATTGAAGATTTAAGAGAGGCATTGGATTTGTTAAAGGGGAAAATAATGGAACTGGATCCTTACATTAAAGATTTCCCCATATATACACATATTTCAAAGGCAAAAAATGTAAAAATAGCGATTCCTATTAAAAGCGGGCGATCGTTAAAAGCAAAAACAGCATCAAATCTAAAGGAAACGAAAGCCTATCTCTTCGCAAGAATCTCAAAAGGAAACATTACAAATTTTTATATAAGAAAATTATCAGCGAAAGATAAAAAACCTGTAGAATTCGCCAATTTTCTGAAAAAAGAAAAAGTTAAGATAATCGTAAATAATAAATTGCATTCCCTTATTTATTATAATTTAAGAAGAACGCACCATATTTTAATTTACCCCAACCTTTCAGGCATAAAAACCGCAGGAGAAACTATCAAATTACTATTGATCGATACTTAAATGATCTGCGCATCACTGAAAAAAAAGACAGTTTCATCTTTGTTAAAAAGCCTGCGTGAAATTCAAAAAGTCGTCGATATTATTGAAGTTTGGTTTGATGAACTTGGAGAACTCAACGAAGAAAAATTAAATAAAATTTTTGCGGAAAAACACCTGCCCTTTATCTACAAATGCCAAAGATCGAAAAATATCGAAAAAATTCTTCAAAAAAAGATTGAATTTATAGATCTGGATATTTCGACTCCAACCAAAATTATTAAGGAAATCAGAAAAAAAAGCCCAAAAACTCTCCTAATTATCTCATTTCATGATTTTAACCAAACGCCCCCTACAAAAACATTAAAAAACATAGCAAAAAAAATGGAATCAAAGGGCGCGGACATTATAAAAATCGCGACACAGGCGGTATCATTTGAAGACAGCATAAGAATGCTAAACTTTTTAAGTGAACTGCATGCCAAAGGAAAAAAGGCGATCTGTCTATGCATGGGGACAAAAGGCGAAATAACGCGAACTGCTGGACATTTGCTGGGAAATTACCTAATGTACGCCCCAATAAAGGACAGTGATAAAACAGCACCCGGACAAATAACCGTTAACAAACTAAAATGGCTCTTAAAATAGGAATAGTCGGCCTCCCAAACGTAGGGAAATCAACGCTTTTTAACGCTTTGACCAGAACAAAAAGTGCACAAGCGGCAAATTATCCATTTTGTACAATAGATCCGAATATAGGCGTCGTAGGAGTGCCGGATGATCGATTACACCACCTTGCAAAAACTTCTCAATCCGAAAAAATTATTCCAACCACGATTGAATTTGTGGACATTGCGGGTCTTGTAAAAGGGGCGAGTTTGGGAGAAGGATTGGGAAATAAATTTCTTTCAAATATCAGGGAATGTGATGCTGTGGGGCATGTGGTCCGATTTTTCAAAGATCCGAATGTAACGCATGTTCACAGTGAAGTGGACCCGAAACTTGATAGGGAAGTGATAGAATCAGAACTCTTGCTTGCTGATATTCAGACTATGGAAAAAAGAATAGAACGCGCCGAATCCGAGGCAAAATCAGGAGAGAAAGAGAAGATTGTATACGCCGCATTGCTAAATAAGGTTGTAGATCATTTAAAATCCGGTACACTCGCGGGAAATATCTCGTTTGAAGAAAAAGAGAAAGAAATTTTAAGAGATTTATTTTTATTAACAATGAAACCGCATCTATATATTTTAAATCTCCATGAAGACGAAGTCGCACAGGGCGTAGACATAGAAAAATTCACTCAACAGTTAGGTCTGGAAAACCCGGATAAAATAATTCCGATATGCGCGAAAATAGAGGAGGAATTAGGGGATTTCGGTCCAAAAGAAGCCACAGAATACCTAAAAACCCTAGGCCTGAATGAAACAGGATTAAACGCTCTTATCAGAAAAGCCTATGACACTCTCGGCCTCATAACATTTTTTACCTCCGGACCGAAAGAAACCCGTGCTTGGACAGTCGGGAAAGGTGCCCTGGCTCCCAAAGCCGCGGGGAAAATTCATACTGATTTTGAAAAAGGATTTATCAAAGCGGAAGTCGTTGACTGGGAAGATTTACACAAATCAGATGGAGAAATAAAAGCCAGAGAAAAGGGCTTACTAAGAATGGAAGGCAAAGACTACGAAATAAAAGACGGCGACGTAGTACATTTTAAATTTTCCCCTTAAGAATACCTTTTTAGTTCCCAGAAACTTTTCAAAAGATAGAAATAAATTATCACCAGCTCAATAAGAATAGGCAACCAGCTTCTTTGTATATCTAAGAGTCGAAGTTCAAGAAAAAGAGTGGAAATTCCAAGAACAGGAATTCCAAAAACAATAGCCCAGATTAGTTTCTTGTTTCTTGCATACGGAATATAATTTCTTATTAATCTGGTGATAAAAATTGCCATTACAAGCAAAGACAAAACACCAACATAAGAAATCACGTCAGCCATAAGTTTCTGAGGGGCTAAAAACTTAAGAGCCAAAGGATGGAAAAACCATACAATTCCTGAAACAAAAATAAGGAAATAAGAAAAATATAATTTTGAATAAGGAACCCTATAAACCGACTTAACAGTATCAATTTGCTCAATCTCATCAAAAATGTGCCCAATATCCTCTATATCTTTGACAACAATCTTTACATAAAAACAGGCGTCCTTCATTTTACGCAAAGACCATGCCTTTAAAGAAATCATATTCGACGAATATCTGTAGAAAATCTCTGAAATATCCCGCAAAAGCCCAAAACGATTTCTTGCCAAAACCTTTACATCAAGCCTTATACCGGAGAGGTCTTTTTTATCAGCTTTACTAAAAAGTTTTGTCACATCAACAGCTTTGATTCGCCCTTCACCGATAGCGGTAAAAAGATCATCAAAATTCCTGAAATTTCTACCGAAACGATCAGTTAATTTTTTCTTTGTTCTTTTGAAATTAACTTTTTTAAAAAATCCCAACTGCGCAATATCAAATTCTTTTTGTAAAAGCTTGCACCCTTCCTCTATTTTTTTCTTCCTGTTTGTTTTTTTAAGAGAATTTTGGATTTTTGTTCTCGCCAAGCTTGTTTTTACAAATGACAGCCATGATAAAGAAGGTCTGGATTTTTTATCGGTGATTATACTCACGACATCACCGTTTTTTAGCATACTCGTGACGGGCATAAAATTATTATTTATTTCCGCCTTTATGGCATTATTACCAATTTCGGTATGGATGGCATAAGCAAAATCAATTGCGCTGGCTCCTCTTGGAAGATCGATTTTTCCACCTTTGGGAGTGAAAATGTAAATCCGGTCCTGAAAAATATCAACCTTCAAATCCTCAATAAAATCATCGGAAGATTTGCCGTTTTTCTCTATTTCGACAATTTTATTCATCCAGGCTGATCTGGCGTCTTTATTGATATTTTCTTTTTCACCGTTTCCACTGAAAAAATTTGAAGCGATTCCGTACATTGCCTCCAAATGCATATTCTTTGTCCTTATTTGCACCTCACCCAGCATCCCATCAACACCGAAAACCATTGTATGAAGACTCTGATATTTATTCATTTTGGGATTAGCGATATAGTCCTTGAATTTACCGACTTTGGGAATATATTTGCTATGAACTATCCCAAGCGCTTCATAACACTGAGGAATAGTTTTAACGATTATCTTAATGGCATTTCTGCCTACGATATCCTCGATGCTTTTCCCACAGGAACTAAGTTTTTTATATATTGTATAAAGATTTTGCTTTCTCTCGGTCGCTTCAGCAGAAATCCCGATAGTCCTAAACGCATCGTCCAAAGTTTTAATAAACTTATTCAAGTGTTTTTTATTCTTTTTGTTTATATCGCTTAATTTTTCCTTCAGGTTCTTATACTCCGTTGGAAAAAGATATTTAAAACACAAATCTTCCAATTTACATTTTAAATCCTGGATACCCAACAAATTAGCGATGGGAACAAAAATTTCCAAAGTCTCTCCGGCAATTCTTAGGCGTTTTTCAGGACTCACAAATTCCAGGGTTCTCATGTTATGTAGTCGGTCAGCCAGTTTTATAAGAATAGCGCCCGGATCCTTTGCGCTATGCAAAAATAATTTTTTCAAAGATTCCACCTGACGTTCCGGCATATTATGTTGATAGTGGACTTTGGACAATTTTGTCACCCCTTCAACCAAAAAAGCTACTTTTTCACCAAATAAATCCTTGATTTCACTGATATTATGTTTAGTATCTTCGGGAATATCATGAAGAAGTCCGGCCAGCAGAATCTCTTCGGGAGCGTGTAAATCGGATAAAATTTCAACTGTTGATAAAGGATGAACAACATAAGGGGTTTTATTATCCTTTCTGAGCTGTCCCTCATGAGCTTTTTGAGCGAATTTTATCGCTTTTTTGAAAAGTTCTTCATTAAAACCAGACAGATAATCTTTAATTTTCTTAATTAAAGCACTCGTATCGAAATGTTTTTTGAGAATAATGGAACTTTTCATACTTTTAGCCTAAAAAGTAAAAAAAGTATGACATGAAAGTTTCCGCTAGTCAAAGTCTAAAACGATTGAAAAAAAGCCAAAAACAAACTATAATATACGGATGCATTAAAACTTAAAAATGCCTGAAACAGATACAAACAAGAAAAGGTCATTAAGAAAAATACTAAAAGATACGGGGAGGCAGATAATAGCCAGTTTGGTTATACTGGTCATAGGATTTTTTCTTTTAAACGCATCAGCATATATCCAGATTGCAAAAAGCAAATGGGCCACACTAACCGGCACAGAAACGGAAAGTCCGCTAACGGAGCTGGTAGAAGACAATGTCGCCCAAAACGACGATAAAGACCTGGAAACAAGTTCGGATCCCGATATCCAGAAAAAACAAATTCCCGATCTGACACTGGAAATAGCCCCAAGCGACAATAGAATCATTATTCCGCGCATAGATCAAAACATACCCATCGCCCGAATAAGCAGTGAAAGCTTGATAAGAAGAGATTGGGATGCCCTGGAAGACGAAATGCAGGAAGCACTGAAAGATGGCGTCGTTCATTATCCGGGAACAAGCCTTCCGGGAGAAACCGGAAATGTTGTGATAACAGGACATAGCTCTTATTTTCCCTGGGATCCGGGAAGATTCAAAGATGTTTTTGCGTTATTGGAAGATGTGGTTGAAGGGGACAAAATAGTAATTTACTACGATCAGGATAAATACATATACGAAGTAACCGGAGTAGAAATCGCACTTCCGGAAGATATTGAAATATTAAAGCAAACACCTGAAGATAAATTGACTTTAATTACCTGCTGGCCGGTTGGAACAAACTTAAAAAGACTGGTGGTCTCAGCAAAGCCAATAAAGGTCAACGGTGAAAAGATTGAAAATAAAATACTTCGCTAGGTGTCCATTCCTTCAAGTTGTTTGAGCAGTGCTTCTTCTTCACTTTCTTCTTTTTGTTCTCCGGCTTTCTCCTTCTTTTGGATCTCAGCCATTCTCTCTTTGAGTTTGGCCTCATCGATCCTGGGAGCTTTTCTGGCGCTTATTCTACTCATTTCTTGTTCATATTCGTTATCAAGATTGGCCAATTGTTCTTTTTCATTAACAAGAATATCGCGAAATTTTGATATCTGTTCCTCAGTCATAATAGGCATAATCTGCATCCAATATTCGCGTTCCTCATCATTCATCGACTCGGTTTCATAAATAAGCTTAACAAGATCAGGGAATTTTTCTCTAACAAGAGCGGGAATAATATATTTCTGTTCCGCTTCTGTCATATATTGCTCCGCGGACTTTTTCTTATTTATCACCACCCCATCACCGGACGTAACAACACCCGCCGTTCCACCAGTCTGAGCTGTTTGTGTTGTTTGTGTATCCTGAACCATGACCATATTATACTGAATTTAAGAACTTATAACAATTTATGAATATTGTTTTGTATTTTAAATATACTTTTTAAATTTCATAATCAGCGCTCTAAGTTTTGGATCCACAGGTTTATTTGAGTTTTCCATCTTTCTAATATCTTTTTCTAATTCTGAAAGAACACCACTGATTATTTCAAAATATCTACCAATGAGTTCTTCACGTTTTGGATCTTGTTTTATTTCCTCATTCACTTTTTGCAGAGCGGGAGATAATATTTCCGCAATTTTCTCATATTTCTCTGTGATATTTTTGTTTTTCATCTGGACTTCAACTTCCTTCTCTAATTTTGAAATAGCCAATTCTTCCTGAGCAAATTCAGAAGATTTCTTCTCCGAAAGTGTGGTCGGAACAAACGCCGCCAGTAAATTTAACTCACTTTTGATAGGTGAATCGGCGCCATCCAATTGGAATATTTCGGGATCTTTTCTTCCGGGAACAAAATATTTGAATTCCTGTCGGTTACCGGTAGCGTACGCCGCAATAACCCCGCTTTTTACATTTTTTGAGAAAAAAATGACGGTTCCTTTGGGAATTATTTTTTGTCTTTTTAATGAAATCAGTGTTGAATCCTTATAGCTACTTTCATGAGCCAGCCTCGCGGCCAAAACTTTGTGGTTGGTAAGATGATTAATATCACCCTGAGAGCCAAACAACGTATAAGAAACAAAAAGAGTGGAAGCCGTGGAAGCATTCAATTTTGTTTTGGAATTATATGACTTATACAAAGCGTTAAAACCTTCATAGTCTTCGGGAATTCCTTTTGTCAGCCTTTCTCTCTGCTTAACACTAAATTTCTCCTTTGCTAAATCACCTTCATTCAAACTCTTTCTGTAATTACCGGGAATACGATCGATCAGGTGAGCATATCTCCCCATAAAAACGCACAGCATAATCGCAAGATTCGCAAGCTCGGGCATTCCATACTGCTTTCCAAGATCAACAGCGACTTTTGCGAATTCTTTAAACTTACCCTCAGGCATTTTAGTCACAATTTCCGGCAATTTATCTTTTTTAACCGATTTGGCCAAATCCTTTGCCGGCCCGGCGCTCTGTACTTTTCTTTCATCCTCTGAAGTGGGAGCGGGTCTCGTGGCAGGTGAGGCACCGGGAGCCACAGAAGCACGACCACTTCCGGGTCTTCCTGCAGGCTTGCCATTTTTAAATACAAATATTTTCATAATAATTTAAATTATAAATAAATCACCGCCTTTTTCTTCTATTCGCTCTTTCGTATTTCTCACTCGTTCAACAAGATTTTGCATTTGATAGGTATCTTTATATCCGGCGTCAAACAAATCCTTGATTTCCCGAACGGCGGAGAGCAAATTCATAGCTTCTCTATCGGCTAAACCTTGTTTCTCTTCAGACAAACCATCATAAACAGCCTTATTTATCAGGGTGGAGGGCGTATGAAGTTCTATTTTTCCATCATTAATAAGCGAAATCACCAAATGTAGGAATTTATCGTTTTCATCACTTACGCCCGTAGGGTCAGATAACGGAGCATTTAACTCTTTTTGAACTTGTGGATCCTTATAAACAGCTTTTTGTTGATCTTCGTCCTGAGATTTAACCATAGTTAGCTTGAATTAATCTTCAAATTATAGCAAAATTAGGGCAATAAATCAATTCTATGGACCTCAAATCATCACAAGGAAGGATCGAAAAATTAAAGGAAAAAATAAAGAATTTAAACTACAAATACTTTGTTTTGGATAAATCAGAAGTTAAAGAATCGGTTAGGGATGCTCTTAAACGGGAATTGATTGAATTGGAAACAAAATTTCCACAGTTTATAACGCAGGATTCACCAACACAAAGAGTGGGAAGCGCTCTTTCCGGTAGATTCAAAAAAGTTCGTCACCGCACCCGGAAAAAAAGCCTTGCAGATGTGTTTAACGCTGAAGAAATCAGGGAATGGCATGAAAGAATAAAAAAATTAACGAACAACACGATAGAATTTGTCTGTGAACTCAAAATTGATGGGCTAAATATAACTGTCCAATACGAAAAAGGACATTTCAAAAGAGCTTTAACCAGAGGAAACGGAGTAGAAGGCGAAGACGTAACACATTCCGTAAAAACTATCGAAAGCATTCCTTTGGAATTAAATAAAAAAATAGATTTGGAAGTCTCGGGAGAAGTTTTTATGCCTAAAAAATCATTTGAGGAATTGAATAAAAAACAGGAAAAATCTTTCGCAAACCCCAGAAATGTCGCGGCGGGATCAATCAGACAGCTGGATCCAAAAATTGCGGCAAGCAGGAATTTAGACATGATTTTTTACCATGTCGACAAATCAACACTAAAAAACATAAAATCCCAGGAGGAAACTTTAAAAGGATTCAAGGCGCTGGGACTTAAGACCTGCAATCAATACAAAAAATTTCACAACATCAATGAAGTAATAAAATTTTGCGAAAGTTGGCACAAAAAAAGGAAATCCCTCTCATACGAAATAGACGGGATAGTAATAAAAGTCAATAATTTCCAACAGCAAAAACAAATGGGCTATACGGCAAAAGCTCCACGTTACGCGGTCGCCTATAAATTCCCAGCAGAGCAGACAACAAGTCGAATTTTGGATATCATTCTCCAAATTGGACGAACCGGAGCGGTCACACCGGTAGCGATTATGAAACCTACACATGTAGCCGGCTCGATTGTGTCCCGTGCGACACTCCATAACGAAGACGAAATTAACAAAAAAGACATCCGGATAGGAGACACCGTAATTATCCAAAAAGCCGGAGATGTAATTCCGGAAGTGGTGCAGGTCATGAAAGATCTAAGAACAGGAAAAGAAAAGAAATTCCACTTCCCCAAAAAATGCCCGATCTGCGGATCGAATATTGTCAGAGAAAAAGGCTTATCCGCCTACAGATGCACAAATCCAAATTGCGAAGCGAAAGAAAAAAGAAGCATTGGACATTTTGTTTCCAGAAAAGGCTTCGACATAGACGGTTTGGGCAATAAAGTCGTCATTCAACTTGTGGAAAACGACCTTTTAAAAAACCCGGCGGACATTTTTACATTAAAAAAAGAAGATTTAATGAGTCTGGATTTATTTAAAGAAAAAAGGACGGAAAATCTGATTATAAGCATAGATAAGGCAAAAGTCACTCCGCTCGACAGGTTCCTTTTTGCGCTTGGGATTCGTTATTTGGGGGAGCAGAGCAGTTATGATTTTAGTAAATTTTTAATAACACATACAAAAAAATCCAACGCAAAAATTAAAAGAATAAAAATAAAAAACTCACAGCAATCAATGTTCGAAGCCTCAGAAACAACAACCACTAAACCCGCCGAAGGAGGGCCAAAAGAAAAATTTTCAATCCTTGATTTAATAGCTACAGTCCAGTCATTTTCACTCGAAGAAATCAAAAATATAGACGGGATAGGAGACAAAATCGGAGAAAAATTGTACGAATGGTTTAATGATAAAAATAATAAAAAATATTTGGAAAAGCTTTATAAAGTCGGCGTAATTCTCACCATTGGTCACTTAAAAACATCCGGTAAATTAGCCGGAAAAAGTTTTGTACTGACAGGAACATTGCAATCAATGACAAGAGATCAGGCAAAAATCCGGATAAAGCAAAAAGGCGGGAAAGTTCATTCTTCAATAACAAAAGATACAAACTTTCTTGTGGCTGGGCAGTCACCGGGTTCCAAACTCAAAAAAGCCAAAGAATTGGGAATAAAAGTCATCAATGAGAACGCTTTTAAACGCATAATTTAGTCGACTACTTCTCCTCCAAAAATATTAAGCGCCTCATCCACAACAGATTTTATTTCCAATTCCTTTACGATAGAAAGAATTTTTACCGGCTTACCTGTAACATCCTTGATAACGGCCTCCAGCTCAATCCGATGATCATGCTCCATGACTTTATCTCTATGAAACCTGGTTTCAAACTGAATAGTCAAATCACTCTCTCCCAATTCCACGGGAACAGCGTTTTTTAGCGATAAACGTAGGGAAGGAGCCTTTATTCGTTCAGTAATTCTGGGCCAATTTTCTTTCAGGCTCGGGAGTTCAAATGTAATAGCGCCGGTATCTTCTATAGCTTTATGCACCCTTTCTTCTGTAGTTTTTTCGACCTTTTTATCAACTTTTTTTTCGACCTTCTCAGCTATTTTCTCAACCTTTTTCTTTGCCCCGTCCGCAATCTCGGTTCCGGCTTCAACAGGTCCGGCAAGCTTAATAACTGCTATTTCCAGAGGTAATTGAGGAATACTAACCAGTTGGAGTTTGCTTTGCGCATCCTGAAAAATCTCAATAATATTCATCAGATTTGCGGTTCTGGCTGAATCGCTTTCGAAAACACTCTCAATCATTTTATTTCTCAAATTATCAACAAATTCATGAATAAATTTCTTTAAATCACTACCCTGATCATGAAGCTCATGAATGATTTTCAACGCATTCTTTGTATCTTTAGTCATCAAAGCCTCATACAAACTATCAAGCAAACTTAAGTCACTAACTCCGAGTACATCCTTCACTTTTTCAAACTCCAATTTTCCGTCAACGGTCAGCTGTTCAAAAAGACCAATAGCATCCCGAAGCCCCCCGTCAGCATATTTGCTGATCGCCTCAAAAGTTTTATCCTCAGCCTCGATTTTTTCCGCTTGAGCAATGTAACTCAGCCTGGTCATCAAAGCTTTACGGCTAATACGTTTAAAATCAAAACGCTGGCACCTGGAAATAATTGTATCGGGAATTTTATGAATCTCAGTGGTGGCGAGAATAAAGTATACATGGGGAGGAGGTTCTTCCAGAGTTTTTAAAAGAGCGTTAAAAGCCTCTCTTGTCATCATGTGCACCTCATCAATAACATAGACCTTGTATTTTGCACGGGTCGGCGCGAAATTTATCTTTTCCTTAAGGTCACGCACTTCATCAATACCTCGATTCGATGCGGCATCAATTTCTATCATATCAATCAGCCTGCCTTCATTTATATCAACACAAAATTCACACTCATTACACGGATCATGGTCATCTATAAGATTTTGGCAATTCAAAGCTTTTGCCATAAGCCGGGCGGTGGAAGTTTTTCCCGTTCCCCTAGGTCCGGAAAAGAGATAAGCATGCGAAATATGGTGGGATTTTATAGCGTTGACCAGAGTTGTTTTTATATAATCCTGACCTACTAAATTAACAAAATTATGCGGCCGATATTTACGATAAAGAGCTATTCGTTCCATTGAAAATATTTATGGAAGAAGATACTAACATGAGTAATATGAGAGTGAAAGTGGAAGATTTGTTTTTGAGTAGACATTATGTTACTGGCGGGCGATCATGCATCACTCAGCACCAACGAGGCGTGTATACCGTATCATCATCCTCTCATGACTTCTCTGATCTTTTTCTTAATCTTCTTTTCAAAAACTTCCCGTGAAAACCGATTGGAATGACGTCTGATAGTATGAGGCCGATAAAATCTTTCATTGTAAAGCAGTCGGGCAAGCCCGTCTTCCATGGATTCGACTGTCCCTTCAAAGAAAAACTCACCGGTTTTACCGGAAACAACACTCTCAGTACATCCCCCCTTTCCAAAAGCCAAAACCGGCTTACCGCAGGCCATAGCTTCAATAGGTGTAATTCCGAAATCTTCCTCACCCGGGAAAATTAAAGCACGGCAATTCATCATATACTCGGTAACGGTTTCATCATCTTTGAATCCAAGAAAATCAATATTATCACCGGCAATACTCTCCAGATAACCACGCTGTGAGCCGTCTCCGATCACAATCAGTCGCCGTCCGATTTTGTTAAACAACTGGACCGCCAAATCAACTTTTTTATAAGGGGTCAAAGTGGAAACAATAAGAAAATATCCGGAATTTCCTTTCGAAACTTTAAATCTATCAATATCAACGGGAGGGTAAATAACTTCGCTATCCATCCGGTAATATTTTTTGATTCGATTTTTTACATTCCGGGAATTCGCGATATAGACGTTAGCCCTGTCAGCAGCCAGAAAATCCCATTTCCTTAAATACTTCATAAGAGGCGCGTAGAATAGAGTTTTAAGTCCGGAAATCCGATTTTCTTCACGATATTCATTGGTCCAATCCCAGGCATAACGCATAGGGGAGTGACAATAACAAATATGTTTTGTCTTGAGAGGAGTCAGAATTCCATGTGAAAAAGCTGTATTTGAGCTGATAACCAAATCATAATCAGAAAAATCAAACTCCTCGACAGCCCGGGGAAATTTTTTAATAAGAAAACGATACCTTTTTCGCAAAAAGTCAGGATATTTTTGTAAAGAAGAACACTTAATACGTTCTTCGGGGAAAACATCGGAAACTTTTTCCTTATCATAAAATAAAGTAAAAACAGGAGCTTTGGGGAACATCTTGCAAAGTACATCCAAAACCCGTTCCGCACCACCTAATTTTACAAGAAAATCATGTACAAGAGCTACTTTCATATAAATGTGGAATAAAAAAGGGTGGCAATTCTGCCACCCTCAATCTACTCAATTAATCCAGAGTATTCAACCTATTCCACAACTTCTTCCTCTTCCTCTTCCTCTTCAACCTCTCCTTCAACCTCAAGCTCGAGATCTTCAAATGCTTCTTCAAATCCCGCGGCAAAATCTCCGGCGCAATCCTCCAAGGCCTGCGTGATAGCGGCCTGAACGTCCTCATCATTCTCGTATTTTTCTGTCAAAACAGTCATAGCCTCATCATCATCAGTATCAAACCCATGATTTCTGTAAATCTCTTTTGCCTGTTCTTCCAAAGCAGGATCAAAGATGTTGTCTGACTGGAAAACCAGACATGTAGCCTCAACAGTAGCATCAATAAATGATTGCTTCTCATTTTTCAGTCCTCCTAAACAACCAACTAAGAAGACAGAAAACACTGCTAGAATAGCCAATAATTTTTTCATGATTTTATTATATTAAAAAATAATCATTATTAGCGTCATTATACTCACCTGAAACCCGCTGTCAAATTCAATTCAAGCAAATTTAAAGTTTTAATTTGGAAAGAGGTTGGGTATTTAAAACATCTTTTTCTGAAAGCCATCCACGTCTCGCAATACCTACCCCATATTCCATAAAATCAAGCTGTGAAGGACTATGAGCATCTGTGTTAATAACAATTTTAGCACCTTTGTCTTTCGCAATCCGCACGTATTTATCAACCAAATCGAGTCTCAAAGGGCTAGAATTAATCTCCAAAGCAACATTATTCGCTACACACGCATCAATCACTTTTTCAACATCATATTCCATAGGAGGTCTTTTATTTAAAAGTCGCCCGGAAGGATGTCCCAAAATATTGGAATAAGGATTCTCAATAGCCGCGATCAACCTTTTCGTCTGCGCGCCGGCACCCAACCTTTGATACATATGAACGGCAATAATAACAACATCCAGTTCCTTCAAAATTTCATCTTTAAAATCCAGCCCGCCATCTTTTAGAATATCAACCTCCGAACCCTTAAGGATGCGAATCTTACGCTTGTATTTCTTATTCAGCTTGTCGATTTCCTTCCACTGACGACGAATATCTTTGCTTCCCATTCCACCGGTTACTCCAACAATAGAAGAATGATCAGTCATCGCAAAATATTTATATCCCTTCGCGATCATAGCTTCCGCCATTTCTCCAATGGAATTTTTTCCGTCACTATAATTTGAATGGGAATGAAGATCACCCTGAATATCAGACAACTCCACAAATTTAGGCATTTTCTTATGTTTCAGCGCATACTCGATTTCGCCTTCATTCCGGCGAATTTCCGGAATAATATACGGAAAACCAACAGCTTTAAAAACATCCTCCTCACTCTTGCACGCAATCAGTTTCCGACCTTTAAAAACCCCATATTCACTAACTTTCAAACCTTTCCTCTTCGCAATATCCCTCAACCGGATATTATGCTGTTTATTTCCGGTAAAATAATGCATCGCCGCTCCGAAACTATCATCATCAATAACGCGAAGATCCACATGCATACCCGAGCTGAGCATGATCGTTGATTTCGTGTCACCTTTCGCAATCACATTCAACACATCATCATATACAGCAAAATGATCGATTACGATCATGCGACTTTTCTTGGAATCCTTTACCGTCACCAAAATATCAATATCCCCAATAGTGTCCTTATACCTGCGCAAACTTCCAGCATATTCAATTCTAGCGACCTCTTTACATTTTTTCATATATGCAATAATCCGGATTGCCTCCATTTTAGCTTCGCTGATAAGGACTCTTTCAGTTGAAAATTTAGAATGTTCATCAATCGCTTTTAAAATCTCGGACTCGCTTTTTTCGCCCATTCCATCAAGCTCGCGGATCTTTTGAGCCTCAGCGGCCTTTTTCAATTCTTTGATGCTTTTAATATGCAGTTTGGAATAAAGCAGTTTAACTTTTTTTGGCCCTAAAGTTCGTATACGTAGCATTTCGAGCAAACCGGCGGGAATAGACTTCTTTAATTTATCGTGTTCTTTGCAATGTCCGGTCTGCACAAGCTCAACGATTTTTTCTTTAAGATGCTGTCCTATTCCCGGAATTTTTGGCAGTTCATTAGGAGATTTATCAACAATATCACGTAAATCACGAGGGAAATTTAATATGTTCAAAGAAGCTTTTCTATATGCGTTTATACGAAAAGAATCAGCTCCCTGAATATCAAGGATATCTCCCATTTCTTCAAAAATTCCGGCTATCAATTTATTATCCATACTATTTAACGATTATATCCAAAGTTTTCTTTGCCGCGTCCTTCCACTTAAACAATTTTAATCTTTCAGTCCCTAAATGGACAAGTTTTTTCGCAAAATTTTCATTATTTACTAATTTTTCAAGACCGGCGGTGATAACTTCCCGATCATAAGGATCTACATAATAAGCGGCGTCACCGGCAACTTCGGGCAGGCACGAAACATGCGAGGTAAGAACGGGTTTTTTGTGATAAAACGCTTCCAGAACAGGGAATCCAAACCCCTCATATAACGATGGAAACGCAAAAACCTTGCAGTATTTGTAAAGCGCGGCCTTTTCCTCTTCGGTTACATATCCGGGCATAATAACTTTCCCCACCATCCTCAAATGATTTACAACCTTAAGCAGTTTTTCAAATCCAATGCCACGCTTTCCCGCCAAAATAAGCCGATAATCCGGATGACTCTTTGAAAAATCATCAAACGCCTCCACCAGTCGGATCAGATTTTTCTTGCTCTCAAGCCTCCCAACAAAAAAGATATAAGGAGAGTCTTTTTTGATCTCGAAATATCGAAAAATCTCAGATTCCTCAAAAACTTTATCGATTTCCTCTTGCGAAACCTTCGGCGGCTCAAACCCATGATAAACAACTTCTATTTTATCCTTCGGACACTTAAAAAACTTCACCAAATCATCACGGCTCGCCTCACTTGGTACAATAATTTTTGTCGCATTCTTCACCGCAAACTTTGTTGACCAATTCAAATAACGATACTGAAAGTAAGAATACGATTTTCGTAAATGCTTAAAAGCGACATCGTGAATCATAATCACGCTCTTCTTAGGTAAATGCAGAGGAAGTACATGCGAAGGTACAAAAAGGACATCGGGTGGATTATGTTTCATCTCCTTGGATAATGCCCGCAAAGTCCAAAGTCTCTTTGCATCTAAAACTTTATTTTTCACACCTTTTATCCCGACCCGTTCCCGCGAATACAAAATCACCTCATGAGATTTTTTTCCTGAAAGTTCACGAGTAAGACCGTTTATTATGTGGTTGCTGTACATTTCCACTCCCGTCGCCTCGTTGTCCGCATATCTGGATGCGTCGATTCCAATTTTCATACGGCCAGTATAGCAAGATTTTAGAATTTTTTTAAAAGTGATCGTTAAAATGGGGGTATGAAATTTTTACTCGACATATTATTTCCGAAAATATGTGTGGAATGTGGGAAACAGGGAGAAGATATTTGTAATGAATGTATGGGGAAAATTAAACCTCTTCGTTCCCAACAATGCCCAAACTGCAGAAACAAAAACCCTGAAGGCGAATTTTGTTCAAACTCCTGCTCAAAAAATCATAACTTCGAGCAACTGATAGTATGCACTCATTACGAAAAATCATCACCAATTCAAAAATTAATAATAAATTTTAAATATAAATTCTCAAAAGATCTGATAAACGTCTTCCACAACGTCCTAAAAGATGAACTAAAAAAGTATACAAAAACTATTCCCGAGAACACTTTTGTCATCCCGGCCCCCATTCACAAAAGAAATTTCAAAAAAAGGGGATTCAATCAGGCGCTTCTACTAGCGCAATCAGTTACAAAAATTTTTCCTCAAACCCAACTTCTCGATTGTTTAATAGAAAAAGACAACAGAATCCAGCAGGCAAAACTGGACAAAGCGCACCGACTCACAAACCTCAAAAATTCAATAGAAATTCGTCCATATCCACCTCTCAAAAACATTCTCCTTATAGACGACGTCGCCACAACTCTAAGCACCCTAAACGAATGCAGTAAGGTCCTCAAAAAAGCGGGCGCAAGCCACATTTGCGGAATCGTCCTGGCGAGAGGTTAAAAACTCACCCATCCCATCTGCTCAACAAAAACAACTCCGATCAACCCGACCACAGCCGAGCAAATCGCATAAACAAAAGACAATTTACTTCTCACAGTCATTATTCCAAAAAGCGCGAAAAAGAAAGCCGGAACCAGATACACAAAAAGACTTAAAATATTCGGCCAGGTATAACTGCTCAGACTAAACCCGTAAACAAAGGCCGGATAAAGAATCATGCCCACAAAAACCAACAGATACAAAATAACAAAAAACGGATTAGCACCCACCTTTTCCGGAACAGGAATGTTTTCCTCATTTTCCATAGTAGAGATTGTTATAAAAACTTGCTACAATTTTAACACAATGAAAAAAAATATCGATCAAAAAGACAATTCCCGGGAAGGATTGACAACCTTGAAACTTCTCCAGTTATTCAGGCTTTTTTCCCCAAAATACACAAAAACCCTTGCCCGCATTAATGAATTCACAGATCTGGATATCAATAAATTAAACAAAATCAAAAATTTGGATATAAAAGGAATAATTCTCGATACAGACGATTGCATCGCATACAATCACGGAAAAATTCTTCCGAAAAATATCAAACACATAAAAAAACTAAAAAAACAGGGAATCAAAATCGTCATTTATTCAAATCTGGCAAAAACGAACAGATACAAGCCAATCGAGTCCAGCGCGAAAATTCTCACAAACCTTCCCCCAAAACCAAGCAAAAAAGGTTTTCAAAAAGCCATAAAAGCCCTCAATCTCCCAAAAGAAAAAATCATCATGGTGGGGGACAACTACATAACGGACGGTGGCTCAATTACGTTCGGAATCCCGTTTGTCAAAGTAAAACCAATCAAAAACAAAAAAGGAATAATAATGACCGCATACAGCAGTCTGAGAAGTTTTTATAATAAAATCAGCCAATTTCACGATAATTTTAGAGAAAAACCCATAACTTTCTAAAGCTATGAAAAAAATAATACTATTCGCTTTGTTGTCCATAGTAATTCTGGGGGCCGGATTTTTAAGTTACCAAAATAAAGACAAAATCCACACTTCGGTATTAAGACAGGAATCACCACAAACACTGACAACCGAACAAATTCGCGAAGTGATAAAGAAAGGAACAGAGTGGTTCAAAAACGCACAGGAAAAATCCGGCCACTTCAAATACGAATACATGCCATTTTTGGATCGATACATCGATGACGACAATATGGTCCGCCAATCGGGAGGATTATACGTTCTGGGAGAACTTTACAGAAACGACACCGAAAACAAATTCGAACTCCTGGAACCGATAGCAAAAGCGATCTCGTTTTTTGAGAAAAACACCGTAAAAGGAGAATTTCAGAAACAAGATTTCCTATGCGTAATGAAAACCTCAACAAAATGCTCAATAGGAGGGACAAGCTTAACCCTAATCGGAATAATCGATGTCGTTCAGGCAACCCCACTACTTAAATCCGAATACGAAGACCTTATTGAAGGTTACAAAAATTACATCCTGGCAATGAAACTTCCCGAAAAAGGATTTCGAAACAGCTATTACCCGGATCTCGAAGAAGATCAATCCGAAAAAGAATCACATTTCGGAAACGGCGAAGCGTTTTTAGCATTAACACGCTACTACAAATACAATCCGGACGAAGAAGTCAAACAGATCATCGATGAAAGTTACGAATATTTTGAGGGAGTGTATACCGTAAAATGGGATAATAATTTTTATCTCTGGGGAATGGCGGCACTCAAAGACCTCTACGCAATGGATCCACACGAAGAATATTTCGAATTTGTAAAAGACTATACGGACTGGAGAATAAGCAAATACAAAAACAGCAGAGATTCTTCACACAACAAATGCGCGTATATTGAAGGAGTAATAAGCGCGTACTCGGTTCTCGAGCCGAATCTCACAGAAGAAGAAAAAGAATATTACCTGGAAGAAATAGATTTCTGGCTCTCAAAAAGCTGGGAATTGCAGGTGAATAGTACAGATGAATTAAGCGTGACTTACAACGATCTTACAAAATCCCTCAAAATAGAAGACAGGGCTAAATCAGTGGGCGGATTCCTCACAGACATAGACGAACCGGTCCAGCGCATCGATTTCACACAACATTGCCTAAATTCATATCTACAGAAATTGGTGGATGTAGATGGAGGGGAGCTCTGAGAAATGGTGGGCGATAGTGGACGACGTTAGAACTTTTTGGAGGGAGTTTGGGGCTTTTCACCATATAAAGCTTGCAAAATAGTAAAATAACATGCTAATTTCCTTTCCTAACAAACTTTTAATCAAATTATCATGTCTAATGGAGCTTTAAAAATTGAAAACAACCAATATGTTGATACGGGTAGCGAAAAAATATTCGTAGATGATTGGTTTGAAAAACAGCCCTATGTTGAGGGGAATCATGTAACTGAAGGTCTTGGGGTATCCGAATCTTCAATGTCTGGAATAAATGCAGTTCTTGGAAAAGTTTTTCGGGAAGTTCAAGATGCAAGTTTTGTGTCTCAACACGTATTAACTGCAGTTCCTGGTCATGATGTTAGCTTACATTATGGAAGACATGGATGTCTAAGCCCTTTACGTCCTCGTGGAACAACTCTTACCCCACAAAGACTTGCAGCTACTTTATATAATAATTCAGGTACTGCAATAAGAGATATTGTTAATATTCTAAATGATCCAGAAGTAGTAAAGAAAGCAGCCGAAATTGATAGTGACGAGACTGATAGAGCTAAAAGTAGAGAAAGTATTGAATTTGTAAGTAATCACGATACTGATGGTATATTTACTAATGTAGAATTACTGAATAAAGAAGCCAGAGAATTGCTTGAGCTTTACGGTGATGGAGTTGTAGATGCAGTTCGTGGCTTAGTAGGTGCAATTGTTGGAGGCATGTTAGCAAGAGCTGAACTCTCATATGAATCACTTTATGAAGATGCTTTTAGATTAACCAAAAGTGTTGCTGAAAAAACGGTTAGTAGAGAAACAAAATATTCAACATTAAATCCAAATGACCTTGTTGAAATGATGTACAGAGCTTTAGAGCATGCCATTCCAGGCTTATTATTGAGGCTTCCTGATGAAAAAAGAAATGAGATAATGGGAAGAATACCAAAAAAAGAAGAAGTGGCTTAAATAAGCCAAAACCTCAATACTTGGTGGGCGATGACAGATTCGAACTGTCGACCTCGTCGGAGTCAACGACGCGCTCTAGCCAACTGAGCTAATCGCCCTTGAAATCAGAAAAGTTCTTGATGTATTTTGCACATGTGTTTAAAATAAAGCAAGTTTAACCCTTTTAAAATGGATCCTAACGACAATAATGCAGGAGGTGCACAGCCTCCAAAAGATGATAATAATCAACCAACTCCGCCACCGGCGGGAGGAGGAGCACCGGTCCCACCAACTCCGCCACCGGGACAAGGGGCACCAGTCCCATCGCCACAAGGAGGAGCATACCCACCACCACAAGGGGCACCAGTTCCGCCACCACAAGGAGGAGCGTATCCACCAGCAGGAGGAGGATTCCCTCCACCGGCAGGGGGAGCGCCAGTCCCGCCACTACCAGGAGGAGCATACCCACCGGCAGGGGGAGGATTCCCTCCACCGGCAGGGGGAGCGCCAGTTCCGCCACTACCAGGAGGAGCATACCCACCAGCAGGGGGAGCACCAGTCCCCCCACCACCACCGGAAGATACAACTCCAGCGAATTTCCAGCTCGGAACAAAGCTTCCACCTGAACTAAAAGTCAAAATACCGAAAAACGAACTTA
>JAUVQE010000044.1 GCA_030598325.1 Nitrospirota bacterium
ATTCAAAGTCTTGAGGAGGGAAAGGCTGATATTTATTTTATGGGATTCAAATCCGAGCTTGGGGACGCGAGTGAATTTTTGAATTCTACTGTTTACAGCAAAGGTGAATTCAATGATTTTGATTATGAAAATCCAAATGTTGACTATTTGATAGAATTGGCAATGGATGAATTGGATCCTGCCCGGAGGAGAGATAGTTTGCAGGAAGCAATGAGAATAGTGGTTGAAGAAGATATAGTGGGAATTCCTTTATTTGAATACGAAACCGTTTTTGCTTTTGTTGAAGGGCTTGAGTTTTCGCCCAGAATTGACGGTTTGATTTATTTTGATGAAATTAATTTAAATTAAATGAAATTAAATATCCGCGGAAAATTTATGTTGGCGATTTCACTACTTATGGTGGTGGTTTTTGTCGCGGCCGCGGTTTTATTCATTCAGGAAAAGAAAATGGAAATGGCGGATGATATTTATCACAACACTTTGGCTTTTGCGAAGTTGACCGCGGAAACCGTTGCGGAGGATTATGATCTTTATCTGGCGCAGAGTGGTTTTGTTTATTTTAATCGTGAAATTAAGTCTTTGTTTGAGGAGAATGATGATATTTCCGCTGTTCGTCTGGTTTCGTATGAAGGAGAGATGTTGTACGATTCCGATTTGGATGTTGGTAAAAAGTATGAGGGTGAGGCGTGGTATGTTGAAGGCGAGGTTTTGGAGCAGGTGAAGTCTGAGAATCTTTCTCTGAAGGTTTTTGATGGTGATGTTGTTTATCTGAAGACGGATGAGAGTGGAGGAGTTTTGTACGTGAATAGAAATGAAAGAGAGATTCTGCCTTTGGAAGCCGGTACTTTGATAGATTATTTGGTTATTCCGGCGAATGAAAAGTATTCTGTGATTTATGTTTTGGATTATCACAATCTTGATGAAAGGATTGCGGTTATGATGCGGAGAATTATTTACCTTGCCGTATTTGGTGTTTTGCTTGGTATGATTTTGGCATTTTTTCTTTCTTCTAAAATTACAAAGCCCGTGGCGAAGCTGGTTGATGGTGCCAGGAGGATTGCCGTTGGTGATTTTAAAACTCGTGTTGAAATCGAGACCCAGGATGAAATTGGATATCTGGGTGAAGCGTTTAATGGGATGGCAAAGGATCTTGAGGCTTCGGTTGAGGCGAAATTATATAAAGAAAGGGTGACTCGTGAGCTTGAATTGGCGGCTCAGATTCAAGATCAGATTATTCCATCCAAGGATGAAATTCCGCAGGTGGAGGGTCTGGAGATTGCTTCCGAGCTGATTTCCGCCGCGGAGATTGGTGGAGATATGTACGATTTTCTGCAGGTTGATAAAGATAAATTGTTTATGTATTTGGGGGATGTGACCGGGCATGGTGTTCCGGCCGGGATTGTCAGTTCGATATCGAGTGCTCTTTTTTACGGGTATTGCGGATTTGAGGATTTGAAGAAAATTATGGTGAATGTGAATAGGGTGCTTAAGGCAAAGACCATGCCGAATATGTTTATGACGCTTTGTTTGATGGAGTGGGATATTTTGGCGAAGAAGCTTAATTATATTAGTGCCGGGCATGAGCAATTGATTCATTATTCTTCCAGGAGCGGAGATGTGACTTTGACTCCCGCCGGAGGTGTGGCGTTGGGGATGACTCCCGATATTTCGAAACTGGTGAAAGTGGAGGGGATTGATCTGGAAGTTGGGGATTATCTGATTATTTATAGTGATGGAATTCCGGAAGCCTGGAGGAATGAAAAGGAAACTTATGGAATGGAAAGATTTCAGGCGTTAGTGAAGCAGGCTGGAGCTGTTGCGAAGAATGCCGAGGAATTGAAGCAGGCGATTTTAGATGATGTGCAAAAATTTGTTGCTGGATATGAGCAGAAGGATGACATTACTTTGATTGTTTTAAAGAGGGTATAAATTTTGCGGGTCCCGCAAAATCTATATCTTTATACCAGGAACGGGGAATTTTAGGCACATTTCTTTTACTTCTTCTTTTATTTGTTTGTGGAGGTCGGTGTCTTCGATGTTTGAAATGACTTTGTTGATCCAGTCCGCGATTTTTTCCATTTCGCTCTCTTTCATGCCTCTGGTTGTAACTGCGGGTGTTCCGAGCCTAATTCCGGAGGGGTCAAATGGGGATCTTGGTTCTCCCGGGATTGTGTTTTTGTTGAGGGTTATTCCAACGGTGTCGAGGGCTTCCTGTGCTTGTTTTCCGGTGACGTTTTTGTTTGTGAGGTCGACAAGCATCAGGTGGGTGTCTGTTCCGTCCGATATTAATTTGAAATCATGTTTTTTGAGTTCTTCCGCCAGATGATGCGCGTTCTTTTTTATCTGTTCTGCATATTCTTTGAATTCCGGTCGCATTGCTTCGTGGAACGCTACCGCTTTTCCGGCGATGGCGTTTTCGTGAGGTCCTCCCTGTAGTCCGGGGAAGACTGCGCGGTCTATATCTTTAGCGAATTTTTCTTTGCAAAGAATTATTGCGCCTCTTGGTCCTCTCAAAGTTTTGTGGGTTGTTGTCATCACAACGTCAAAATAAGGAACTGGTGATTCCAATACGCCTGTGGCTATGAGTCCGGCTGTGTGAGAAATATCCGCCATTGTTATTGCTCCGACTTCATCTGCAATTTCTTTAAATCTTTTCCATTCAATATCACGGGGATAAGCTGTGTAGCCTGCCACAATCATTTTGGGCTTACTCTCAAGTGCAAGTTTTCTTACTTTGTCCATGTCTATTCTTCCGGTTTCCAAATCCACTTCATATTGAACAAAATTGTATGCTTTTCCGGAAAATGCGATTGGTAGGCCGTGTGTGATGTGTCCGCCATGTTCCAGTTTTAATCCCATTACAGTGTCGCCGAATTCCAAAAGCGCGAAATAAATCGCTGTATTTGCCGGAGATCCCGAATAGGGCTGAACGTTTACGTGCTCTGCTCCGAATAGTTGTTTTGCTCTGTCTATTGCGAGATTTTCTATTGTGTCTATATTTTCCTGTCCTCCGTAATAACGTTTTCCCGGATATCCTTCAGAGTATTTATTTGTCAAAATTGATCCGCATGCTTCCATTACAGCTTCAGATGTATAGTTTTCCGATGGAATCAACTCTATGCCTTCAGCTTGCCTCTTTTTTTCACGTTCGATCGCTTCGTAGATTTTCTGATCTTGTTTTTGGATTGCGCTCATGACAGTATTCTTATGGATTTGTAGTTGGAGTGCAAGGGTAAATTTGGTAGAATCGTTGTGTTTGATGCTTTGCTTGAGCCCAGGTGGTGAAATCGGTAGACACGCTAGCTTGAGGGGCTAGTCCCGGCAACGGGGTGGAGGTTCAAGTCCTCTCCTGGGCACCACGCTTGCGTAGCGTAGCGAAGCAAGTCGCGAGCTAAGGCGAGCGTAGCACGAGCGAAGGCTCGTAGAGTCAGTTCTCGGGCACCCGCAGGGTCGAGACAGCGAGTACCTTTATTCTTAACTTTAAAAATATGTTTGGAAAAAACAATAGGGTTGAAAGATTGAAATCTTTTCTGGAAATGCTTGGGTTTGCTGTTTTGGGACTTTTGGCCGGTTTGGTTTTGGGTTTTGGTTTTGGAACTTTGATTGCTTACGTTACTTCTCTTATCGGAGGAGAGTTTAGTGAAGAGTTCCCTATTGGGCTTGGATCTTTCTTAGGTATGGGATTTGGTTCTGTGATTGGAGGGGTTGTTGGAGTAGTTTTTGGATATAAAAAATGATGGATTATCCTTCTCAAATAAAAATAGGGGATAGATCGTTCGCGGTTTCGTATGAGAATTCTTTGAAACGGACTTCTTCCGTAAAGATGCGGAAAGGTGCGGTTGTTTTGAGGTTGAGCAGGTATGTGCATGGGCGGGCGAGAGATGAGATGGTTGAGAAATTTTTGAAATGGGCGAAGAAAAAACTGCAAAAAGTTTCCGTGAATGAATTTATTGAGCCGAGTTATGAGAATGGGAGTTGTATTTGTACTCATAATAAGATTTATGAATTGAAGGTGAAGGCGGCTGACGGTTTGAGGTCGAAGGTTGTTTTGAAAGATGATGGAGTTATTGAAATTCGGGCTGATAAGAAAAGTAAAGTTCGTGAAATGGCTGAGAAGCTGATTATTAAAGATCAGACTTCTTATTTGCGTGAAGTTATTGATGAATTGAATCAGCTTCATTTTCAGGAAGATTATAATTTGGTTCGTTTCAAACGTGTGAGTTCAAGGTTTGGGAGTTGTAGCGCGAAAGGAAATATAAATATTGCTTTTAGACTGCTTTTTGCACCGCGTGAAGTTTTTCGATATGTCTGTATTCATGAGCTTGCCCATCTGAAAGAAATGAATCATTCGAAGAGGTTTTGGGATTTGGTGCGGGGAGCGATGCCTGAATACAAGAAGATGGAAAAATGGCTTAGGGATAGTGGTTTTATGTTGGGGTAGGGGAGAAATTTATTGCAAAAAGTGCGACTCTGTGATAAAAGTTATTGGCATTATGGGCGCTTAGCTCAGTTGGTTAGAGCGTCTGGTTTACACCCAGAAGGTCATAAGTTCGACTCTTATAGCGCCCACCAGTTTATTTAAAAATCATATCTTCTCTGGCGACGCCGACTCCGATTGAGGCTATTTTGCAATCAATGAGTTCTTCGAGTTTTTCGACGTATTTGCGCGCGTTTTCGGGGAGGTCGTCGTAGTTTCGGATTTTGCTTATGTCTTCGGTCCAGCCGGGCATTTCCAGATATTCGATTTCTACGTTTTTGAGGATATCGAGGTTTGCGGGGAAGGAGGCGAGGGGTTTTCCGTTGTGTTTGTAGCTGGTGGCGATTTTTAGAGTTGTGATTCCGCTCAAGACGTCGAGCTTTGTGAGGTTTATTTCGGTGTAGCCGTTTATCATTGTGGAATATTTGCCTACAACTGCGTCAAACCAGCCGCAACGGCGGGGGCGGGCTGTGGTGGCACCATATTCTCCGCCTGTTTCACGGATTTTTTCTCCAAGTTCATCGTCGAGTTCGGTCGGAAACGGGCCCGCCCCCACTCTTGTGGTGTAGGCCTTCATAATTCCGATTACGTTATTAAGTTTTGTGGCTGGCATTCCGGTTCCCGAAATTACTCCGGCAACACTTGAATTTGAAGAGGTTACAAACGGGTATGTTCCATGATCGATGTCGAGTAGGGCACCGTTTGCGCCTTCTATCAAAACTTTTCTACCTTCTTTCGCGGCTTCATTCAGATAATGCGCGCTTTCTATAATCATTGGTACAACACGTTCTGAAATTTTCTTCAGCTCCGCAAGTTCCGCATCCGCGTCATGATCAAAATCTCCATACATTTTTTTAAACATTGCCAGATTCGCCCGATATTTTTCTTCCAGAACCGCAAAATCTTTCATGTCATGCACTCTGATTCCATTTCTCCTTACTTTATCCGTGTAGCAAGGTCCTATTCCACGCATGGTTGTCCCGACTTTGCTTTTTCCTTTCATCTCTTCCTGAATTCCATCGATGATTTTGTGATATTGAAGAACCAGGTGAGCCCGGTCGGATATAAAAATTCTGCTGTCCGTTTTTACGCCGTGTTTTTCCAAAAGATCAATTTCCTCAAGCAAAGTAGGCAGTTCCAAAACCACCCCATTCCCAATAACACAAACCGTATTCTCATTGAAAATTCCCGAAGGAATCAGGTGAAAAATAAATTTCAGCTGTTTCGAAGTATCTGCCGGATCTTTGATATAGATGGTATGTCCGGCGTTTGCTCCTCCTGCCGCTCGCGCTATTATGTCATATTGCTCGGAAATAATATCGATGAGTTTTCCCTTTCCTTCGTCACCCCATTGCGCGCCCAAAACGGTCACGATCTGGCCGAGAGATTTGGTGTATGTATTCATTTTGAAAATTTATATGCCCGATTAAAATATATTGGAAAAACTTGGTGATTGCAAATGGTGCTTAAATTGATTATTATTAAAGTGCTTTTCAACATTTAATCTAGGGTTTATGCTTACAGAAAGTCAATTACTCGCACAGATGCCTTTTTGCCTTAAAGGTACCGATTTTTCGCAATTGGGGGAGAGGTATGAGGGGAAGGTTCGGGATAATTATTCTTCCGGGAATCGCAGGATTATTGTTGTGACTGATCGTCTTTCGGCTTTTGACAGAATAATTACTCTGGTGCCTTTCAAAGGGCAGGTTCTGAATCAGATTGCGCGATTTTGGTTCGAGGAGACAAAAGATATTGTGGGGAATCATGTTATTGATTTTCCGGATCCGAATGTTGTAGTGGCGAAGGAATGCAAGGCTCTTCCGGTGGAAATGGTGGTTCGTGGTTATTTGACCGGGGTTACTACCACTTCTGTTTGGTCTCATTATGAAAAAGGGGATCGGAATTTTTGTGGAAATCCGCTTCCTGATGGAATGAAAAAGGATCAGAAATTCGAAAAACCTATTCTTACGCCTTCGACCAAAGCTGAAAAAGGAGGGCATGATGAGTCTGTCAGCAAAGAGGAAGTTATTAGGCGTACTGATCTTACCGAGGAGCAATTTGATTATATGGCTGATGTCGCGATGAAACTTTACCAGCGTGGTGTTGAGGTCGCCGGCAAGCAGGGGATTATACTTGTCGACACAAAATATGAGTTTGGAATGAATGACGCGGGCGAAATTATTTTGATTGATGAAATTCACACACCGGATTCTTCTCGTTTCTGGTATGCGAATGAATATCAGAAGAGGTTTGATGCGGGTGAGACCCAAAAGAAGATCGATAAGGAATATTTGAGGGAATGGCTTGCGGAGAGGGGATTTTTGGGAGAAGGAGAAGTTCCCGAGGTGCCGGATGATATAAAAGTTGAGACTGCTCGTCGTTATATTGAGGCTTATGAACTTATTACGGGTCGGGAATTTGAAGCGTCAGCCGGGGATGTTTATGAAAGGCTGGAACATAATTTAAGTAAATATTTTAACTCATAAATCATGAAGATAGTTTTTTTATTAGGTTCAGAATCGGATAAAGGTTTTATTGAGGGGATGGATAAGGAATTTGAAAAGTGGGGAGTTGGGGCTGAGGTGATTGTGGCTTCGGCGCACAAAGTTCCCGAGAAGGTTTTTGAGATTGTTTCCGCTAATAACGAGAATGATGAGGATCTTGTTTATATTACTGTCGCGGGCAGGTCGAATGGTCTTTCGGGGGTGACTGCGGCGAATAGTGTGCATCCTGTGATCGCTTGTCCTCCGTTTAAAGATAAGGAGGATTTTATTATGAATATAAATTCGACTCTTGTAATGCCGAGCGATACTCCGGTTTTGACTGTTATTGATAAGGGAAATGCTGTGATGGCGGCGGTGCGGATTTTTGCTTTGAAGGATTCCGGTCTGCGGGCAAAAATTGCCGGGAGGATCGCTGAAATAAAAGAAAAATTTAATTAACACACCATGGAAAATAAATTATTGGCGATTTCGCCACTTGACGGGAGATATGCGGACAAAGTTGATTATTTATCGCAATATTTTTCGGAAGCCGCGCTTATGAGATATAGAATTTTGGTTGAGG
>JAUVQE010000016.1 GCA_030598325.1 Nitrospirota bacterium
GACAGGTGCACTTACTTTGTTCACGGTAATTCCGGATGCTTTAGCCGCAACAGGAGCAATCGATCCAAGCACGGACAAACCGGATATCGTACCTGGCGGATCACTTCGAGGATTGGTTTTGACAATTGTAAACTACTTCCTTGGATTCCTTGGACTTCTGGCGGTAATCATGATTATCTACGGAGGAGTCACCTATGTAACTTCTGCGGGTAACGACGAAGCAATCGGAAACGCGAAAAAAATTATTATGTACGCATTGATTGGAATAATCATAATCCTATTGTCATTTGTAGTGGTAAACACAATCCTATCAGCCGGAGAAGGAGTTGAACCGACATAGATTTAAACTTTTTAGACCGCTTAAAAGCCCTGCACATTGTGGGGCTTTTATTTTTGTATGGAAAACCCCCTACGCCTCCGCCATATCCTTCACAACGCCTTTAACCTCCTCTTTCACAGTTCCCAGCCCGTCCTTCACAACAATCTTGTCCGCCAAAACCTCAACAATATCTTTTGCGGAAATAATTCTGTTATCGTGTCGAAAAATTCCAAGAAAACTCTTAGCTACAAATATCCGACGCAAATCAAAGGTCTTATTATTAATTCCCAAATCAAAAACTTTCCCTAGCTTCTCACCTTTCTCAGTTTCCACATGAGCCCCAAAAAACTTCACACCCCCCTTCAAAACCTCATCCACCCTCAAAACATCAGCCACATCGGTCACATCTCCCGCACTATGCACCTTCATCACATTCCCCCACGAAAGCACATCAATAGGCGAAATAATCCTCCTCCGCGCAACATTCACCAAAAAAGCAATCAATTTTCCCCTCATCTCCGGATCCAGAACCACACCTTTCACCGACACAAAAGGCCGGCTGGCGTCATCCTCAAACACGGGAGTCCCAATAATGTCCGAATATAACTTTTCCACGAAAATTCACTTAACAATTACACAGTTATTATATAGAATTTCAAAGTTAAGCAAAATAAAAATCTATCACACCATCGGGGTGTAGCTCAGTTGGCTAGAGTGCGTGGTTTGGGACCACGAGGTCCAGGGTTCGAGTCCCTGCACCCCGACCATTCAGTTCTACTTGCTGCGAGATAGGCCCGAAAGGGACTAATTGAGCAGGAAGAGAACTAATCCCGCCAACGGCGGGAAAAACGAAGGGCAATAAAACCAAAAACCTCATGACCATCATCCCCAAACTAATGGAATCCGGCCTTACCGGCAGAGGCGGTGGCGGCTTTCCAACGGGGAAAAAGTGGGGAATAGTAAAAAAAGCAAAAGGAGACAAAAAATATATTGTATGCAACGGCTCGGAAGGAGAACCGGGAGTTTTCAAAGATAGATATATTCTGGAAAAATATCCGGAAGAAGTCATAGAGGGAATAAAAATCGCGCTAAAAACATTCCCAAACAGCTCCGCATACATTTTCCTAAACAAAAATTACTACAAAAAATTCAAGACAAAGCTAAAATCCCTCACAAAAAACCTCCCGATAACCCTTTTCAAAAAAACAGGAGGTTACCTCTCCGGAGAAGAAACAGTACTACTGAACGAAATCCAGAAAGAAACAAAATACGAACCGAGACTAAAACCCCCCTACCCCACCCAATCCGGCCTCTTCAATCAACCGACATTGATAAACAACGTTGAAACTTTCTACTACATCGCGCAAGTCGCGAAGGACAAATACAAGCAAACACGTTTCTACTCAATCAGCGGAGATATCCCAAACAAAGGCGTTTTTGAACTACCGATCAGCTGGTCAGCCCAAAAAATCCTGAAAGAAACCGGCAATTTCCCCGCCCACCCATTTTTTGTCCAGACAGGCGGTGGCGCAATGGGCGAAGTTTTGCTTCCAAAAGAGCTGAATCAAAAAGTGGAGGGAGCGGGAGCGATCATTATTTATGACAAGAAAAAAACAGATTCATTCAAACTGATGGAAAAATGGGCGAAGTTTTTCCTAAAAGGCAACTGCGACAAATGCGTTCCATGCAGAGAAGGCGTCTACAGAATCAACGAAATGGTCCGCACCCGCAAAATCGACTGCAAAATACTTTCCGACCTGTTTTTCGTTATGGAACAAACCAGCTTCTGCCCTTTGGGAAAAGGAGCGACATTACCATTCAAAAGCTTATGCAACAAACTACAGTTACTCTGAAAATAAACGGCAAAACTATAAAAGCTGATCCAAAAAGCACAATTTTGGAAGTGGCAAAAAAGCACAATATAGATATTCCCGCGCTTTGCTATCATCCCGACCTTCCCGTAAAAGCAAACTGCCGTCTATGTTTAATCGAAATTAAAGGAAACGAGGGCCTTTACACGGCATGCTCAAGAAAGGCGGAAGAAGGAATAGAAGTAAAAACCGAATCTCCGGAAATCGTACGTGCAAGGCGAATAAACCTCGAACTCATATTCGCTCAGCACTGCGAAGAATGCATCGACTGCATATTATTTCCGGACTGCGAAATGTTGAGACTCGCAAAAAAATACGGAGCGCAATGCAGAAGATTCACCGACCGAAAAACCAAATATCCGATCTATCAATTCGGCCCATCGATAATATTTGACAGCAGAAAATGTATTGATTGCAGGAATTGCGTGGATGTCTGCGCAAAACAAAATGTAAATTTTCTGGAAATAAAAGAAAAAGGACATTTATTCCAGATAGTCACATCAAAAGACAAAGATAAAGACTGCATATATTGTGGGCAATGCATTACACACTGCCCTTCCGGAGCCTTTGAAGCGGTAGGCGAATTCGAAGATATTGAAGAGCCGTTAAAAGAAAAAAACAAAACAGTAGTTTTCCAAATAGCCCCATCAATCAGAAGTTCAATAGGCGAAGAATTCGACATGCCACACGGATCTGTAGTCATGGAACAAATTGTGGCGGGAATAAAAAAATTGGGCGTAGACAAAGTGTTCGACGTTAGCGTGGGAGCGGACTTTACAACCACCGAAGAAGCAAAAGAATTGGCTGAAAGACTGGAAAAAGGGAGCGTACTGCCGATGTTTACATCCTGTTGCCCGTCATGGGTTAAATATGTTGAATTTAAATATCCAAAATTAATTCCGCACCTGACAACCGTCAGATCCCCCCACATGATGTCGGGAGGATTGATAAAAACTTATTGGGCGGAAAAAGAAAAAATAGATCCCAAAAAAATAAAAGTCGTATCGATAATGCCCTGCACCTCAAAAAAATATGAAATCACAAGAAAAGAATTCCGCATAAACGGCATCCCGCCCGTCGACTACGTTCTGACAACCCGCGAACTGGCATTTCTTTTCAGAAAACACAAAATTGATCTAAAAACCATAAAACCGATCCCGGCGGACAATCCGATAGGCGATCCATCAGGAGCAGGAGTGATTTATGGAGCATCAGGAGGGGTAATGGAGTCAGCATTGCGTTCAGCACATGAAATGATCACCGGAAAACCATTAAAAAAACTGGAATTCAAAAATGTTAGAGGGCTAAAAGGTTTGAAAACCGCCGACATAACAATAAATAAGAGAAAATTAAAAGTAGCGGTAGCAAACGGGATCGCGAACGCCGAAAAAATCATAAAAGAACTGGAGTCTGACCCGAAAAAATACGATTATGTGGAAGTAATGGCTTGCTTCGGAGGATGTATAGGAGGAGGAGGACAACCGGTTCCAACAAATGATGAAATCAGGAAAAAAAGAGCTCAAAGCCTTTACAAAATCGACACAAAGAAGAAAATAAGATCAGCCCACCAGAATCCTATCGTTAAAAAAGTATACAAAGAATTCCTAACCTCAAAGAAAAAAATTCATCATATATGTCACTCATCATTTTCACCTAAACCAAAATCATGCATAAAACAACTACGCTAAAACTCAGTCGCGCCCACATCATTCCACTCATTACATTCACAGCCCTTATCGGAGTGGCTACAGTGGTTCCATTGTTCCATTATCAGCCTGTAACGGGTCCTATCGTAAACGCTACCCTTTTTATCGCGGCGGCGACTCTCGGCTCTCAAAGCGCCATACTGATTGGTCTGGTCCCAAGCATGATTGCATTATCCGCAGGCTTACTTCCCGCGATACTCGCGCCGATGATTCCTTTCATAATGTTAAGCAACGCGATTCTGATAATGACATTCAGCGCCCTCAAAAAGAAAAATTATTGGCTAAACATCGCAATAGGAAGCACCTTAAAATTCCTTTTCCTATTCGCCACCAGCTCAATCGTAATAAACCTTCTGCTCAAAAAAGAAATAGCACAGCAGGTAGCTCTAATAATGAGCTGGCCACAACTGCTAACTGCCCTTGCGGGAGGAGTTATAGCCTATCCGATAATCAAACTGATTAAGAGGAAATAAAATTAGTAACCTCATTGCGGTATACCTCCAGGCACATCCATCATCGTTGGGTCTATTATCGTTGCCGGCTCCATTCCTCCCAGAAATCCATCCATAAATGCCGCTGCAAACAAAAGCAATATGGTTGGATCGAATTCGGTAGCGTTTTCAGGTGCCTTCACCTCAACGGGCTGATGCAAATCATCAATATTCATTCCAAAATCAAAATTTCCGGTAAGTCCACTAGGATCGTCGACAGCCATAAAACCATCGACCGAAACCAAAACATTTTCAGCCGTATCAATATACAAATCAACCCCCATTTCTATAGTATTCATAAATTCATCAATTCCCTCAATATCGATTTCTCCCATAGTCTGCCCATATAAATCCGCAAGCCCGACGAAGAAATCTCTAACAGCGATTCTATCCATAGAAGCGCTATAAACGTCACGACCGCCCTCACCCGAAACATATTCAAAACCCGTAAGAAAATCCGTGTCCTCAAGAAGCTCATCAAGCTCTTTTTGTTCTTCGGTCATATCATCCTCATCCGCCAGGAAAAAAGGAAGTGTAGAAGTAACAACATCACTTTGAACATCCATTTTGTACCACAGCTTGATAAAAGACGCCGTAAGTTCAGGTGTAAACGCTCCGTCAAAATCGGAAATTTCGTTCAAAATAAAGTACAGGAAATCATTATCCAAACGCAACTCACCCTTTACATTTTGACCTTCGTAATCCGGTACCGAAAAACCTATATCAAAATTCGCGGTGAATTTAAGTTGAGCCGGATCGGAATTATCCCAAATCCCATCAAAAAAAGTATGAAGAGCCACACCATCTATGTTATCGGACATTTCTCCTTCAAACGAAAAATCGTAACTGTAATAATCCACGGCACTAAGATTATCGAACGCCTCTTCCACAATCTTTTTGGGATCTTTTTGGAAAAGTGAACATCCTGACGCCGACAGAAGCATCGCAAAAATTAAAAACGAAGTTAATAATTTTTTCATGGTAAAAAAGTTAAAATATTATTTGAAAATTACAATCCAAACGCTTGATCATATCGATAGAACAACTCGGCGACATCGGCCCTGGTCATTCCGGCAGCGGGACTAAAATTACCGCTGGCGTTAGCATCTATAAGCAAATTCAATTTCGCGAATAATACATATCTACAGAACCACTCGTCAGCTGATGTATCAGGATATGGGTCGCTGGTGCAGTCATACAATTCCACACCCGCCGCCTCGGAGAAAATCCTCAGCATTTCAACCTTATTTACCGTTTGAGCGGGTTTCATATTTCCATCGGGATACCCGGTCATAATTTGATGAACATAAGCGGTAAATACATGTCCCATATACCATTCGCCGACCTCAAGATCTGGGAAACCCAAATTGGTTCCAGGAGTATCAAAAATTGTAAAATTAAACGCCTCTAAAATAACTTTGGCGGTTTCAACTCTATTAATAACCCGATTCGGGACAAAATTTCCGGTCTCTCCATCCCCTTCAAAAATCCCCTGCTCTCCCACAAACGTAATCGCGTCATAATTAGAATCTCCCGGATCAACATCAGGGAACCCATCAAACGGCCCGTCATCATCATCTCCGGCAGTATCGTCCCCGGCGGTGTCGTCAGCGGTGTCGTCCCCGGTATCGTCACCAGTATCATCCCCGGCATCATCCCCGGTATCATCACCAGTATCATCCCCGGTATCATCACCAGTATCATCACCGGTATCATCCCCGGTATCATCACCGGTTCCTTCATCGTAACTCAAAGTAATATCCTCCAGATACGGACTGGCAACAAAATTTCCGGAGGAAGTTAATCGAATCAAATACTGCATCCAGCTATCCTCATCATGACCCGAATAAATTGATCCACCGGACGGATTTGTATAATAAGTTGCGTTATTTCCGTCAGGTCCCACAAAAGCCTCTCCGGCCAAACCGGCCTGTGTAGTCGCCGACCTCAGTTGTATTCGCACATTCCCACCCAACAGCTCTTCAACCCAGCTGACAGTTTGATAAGCAACATTGGTTATGGCGGAAAGATCTATAACCTGAGAAGTAAATTCCCCCGGTCCATCAACGTAATAAGTCCCCCAATTCTCACCAAGATCAAGTGACCTTGTAGAATAAGGATCCTGATCTATAGTTCCGTCTCCCCTCTCATCATCCCAATCCATATCATTCCAGATCACATGCATCGCGTTGGCAAAATAATCAAACGTAAGATCCGATATTGCCGCGTGAACATCTCTGACAAGCGCCGCAACTTTCTCATCGGTATGCCAGGTTGTTCCTTTATTATTTGTATAATCAAACATCACCTTTACGCTTGTATCGTCGCCTTCGTATGTTGTCCAGGTAATCCAGACATCGCTGGAATCACCCAGATTCCCTTCTATATCGGAAAGAAAAGATAACTGTCCGTCGACGATATTATCATTAACCGATACGTCTGTGTGAGTGCCGGAGCCATCATCATAATCATACATAATATTGCTTCGATCCGTTATGTCAGGGAAATTACCACCTGCCGCGTCAAACAATTTGAAGCCAAAATAATTAAAGGGGAGATCTGTTATTGCCTGTGTCCATGTAAAGAAAACATTAGAAGAAGGCTCGTGGTCATCCAGATCGGGCTCGTAATTGAAATAATCCTGTATAGCAGGATCATCAGAAACGGCCTCACTGAAAGTGAAAACAGGATACGGCACAGGATTGAAAATCCCTATATCCGTAGGTATTAAGGGAAGTAATGGCGGTCCAAAGCTCCATTCATTAAATTGAACATACATAATATCCTGTCTTCCTGTCATCGGAACATAATTTCTTTGGTCTTCATAAGCCACGGTTACGATCCCGGTACTCTGGTCGGCATCAATAGCGGGAACACCGGAATATAAACTGTTTTTTGATGAATCATTATCATCTACTTTCGCGTCTTCACAATCAGGACTAAACGGATCCATACTTCCCCATGGAAAAAACGGATCATAAGCACACGGTGTCATCAAATCCGCGTCAAATACATACAATTGGTCGGTCGTTGGCAGAGCCATGGAATAATAAACATCAAAATCCATGAGATTTATCTCGTCATTCATCCAGGTAACCAAAATATTATAATCAGGAGAAGGTCCTACAGCCACTTTTGGACCTCCCGTCGCATAAAGGCGCCAAAATCCAAGATCTTCCGCCATCCAGTATGGCAGATAAGATCCCCCGCCTCCCCATAAATCTCCACTCAAAGACGGAAAATTATTTACCTTAACATCCGCGGACCAACTGGTTCCACCGTTCAGAGAAGAAGAAAAATAAACATTATTAAAACGCTGAAATCCGCAACCGGGCATCGGAGAACGATCATCAGTCCAGACAACATAAATCAAAGGAGTACCGGAACTTTCCTCATCAATCACAAGATCCGGAAGAATAGATTCAACCTTTTCTTCCGTTTGACACGATCCATCATCTCCATTATCGACTTGCACCGGAGGAATCCAATTTTCCCCACCGTCCGAAGACTTTGAAAACCATATGTCATTCAGTGTATCGTCGCCATCATTTTCATGCCAGACCGCATATAAAATTCCGTCGGAATCGGCTTTTATTTTTGGCATAATCAAAAATTCCTCCTCAAACGCATTGAAGAGAGCAACAGGCACTTCAGTCAAAGACGAATGCTCGGTTAAAGAAACTTCACCTCCGTCTAAATTTGTAGTTTGCGTATTACTGTGAGCGCCAGCGTTAAAATGAGTGGTTGAAGTCTCTGTATAAGTGTCGGCAAAAGCCAAGCTTGTGTTTGTAATAATCAGCATAAAAACACCGAGCCAAGCTAAAACTCGATACGCAGATTTTGTAAGTTTCATATGGAATAAGGTTAATTAAACACTGAAAACCATTTTCCATTAATTTACAGAATTTTGCAAATTTTTCGCACCCTTTAGCTGGAAAATTAATATTTATTTGTCATCCTCATCCTTCGGTTTGGCAGGTCGATACAATTCTTTCATTATTTCTGTTTCCCGCTCAGGGGTATTGAAAGCGTGAGTGATTCCGGCCTTATTCAAAGCCGCTATTCTTTCTATCTCCTCCCTCTCCTGTTTTTCCTCTGCAGTTTCTTCATCCCCCTCGGTGTCCTCTTCTTCGTTCTCTCCACTTTTTTCTCCCTCAGCCCTCTTCCTAAAAGCTTCCTCGGAATCCCCAAGCGCCCCAAATAAATCCTTTAAACTTCTTAATTCTGGGGTAGGTGGATTACCATCGTCTCCTTCATTTCCTTCTGGCATGATAAAACTGGTTAAATACTAGGTTCGACTCTAACGTTATTTTTGAATTATGTCAACAGCGTTAAATCGTAACACAGCAAATATATTGATAAACTGTCTGCATGATATTTGAATTTTAAGCAGAAACAATCCGCAAGTCCCGCCTTAGCGGGACGAGGACATTTCGAGGAAAAATTTAAATATCATACAGACTCAAACCAATATCATTAATTGTTTTCCTATGGGAGTTGGCGGAGAAAAAAAAGGAATGCGCGAAATCCCCGAGACAAAAGCGGCGACACGTGATAAGGATTTTGAAGAAATTATAGAACGTGTAATTGAAGCGGGAGGCGAAATAATTGAAGATGAAACATACCCGCTTTATACTGATATCGGGGCGCAAGAAATGGAAATAGGAACACAAAGAATAATCGAATTCAATCTAAAGGGAATGGATATTCAGCTTACCAGAAACGTCGAAACCCACCTTCTCTCGGGTTCGGGACATCAAAAACACGCGGAAGAACTGGAAATTCCCAGAGTAAAAATCACCATGAAAAGAAAATCGGAACTTTCAAACGACTGGCAGATAGTAGACCTGGACGAGGACGGGATGTTTTAAAGAATCTTTTTGGCCCATTTTTCCATTTCCGCTTCTTGTTTTTTCGTCTTATGATCAAATCCGAGCAAGTGCAACATTCCATGAACAAATAAAACCTCAAGTTCATCTTTCAATTTCGCTTTCCTCTCTTTCGCCTGACGTTTTGCCGTGTCCACCGAAAGAAAAACATCCCCCACGATAATATCCCCTTTCTCTTTTTTATAATCAGTCACTTCCAGATACGCAAAAGAAATAACATCAGTCGGCTCATCCATATCTCTATACTCCAGATTTAAAGCGTGTACTGCTTTGTCATTATTCAAAACCAGATCAACAAAACCGGTTCTATCTCCAAGCTTGCTGTCAATTTTTTTCTTTAAAACTTTAGCGAAACGCTTAAAAACATCCTCAAAAATCTCTTTTGAAATTTTCGATTCCGTCTCATTAATAATACTTAGTTTCAACATAACGTGCTATTTAAGCCATAAATTTTCATAAATCCCCCATTCTTCCTCATCAACCTCCCAATAAGAATAAATCGCCACACCCGCAAAACTGTCTTCACTGCTTCTGTAATTATTAAGCCCTTTTACGATTCCACGCAAGCCATTTTCAATATTTTCCACGTTATCCGCTTCCACATCTAATTCCTTATCTTTATCGTAAGCGGGAATTGCAATAAACACTTCCTTGTCACCGATCAAATCCGTAATTCTGATAGTCTGCTCGGAAACAACCCATCTGTAAAACCAACCACTATCGATATCCAGATCATAAACCATTGTCACTATCTGATCCGCATACATCGCAACATTTAAATAATTCACTTCGGAATTATAATTCTCAAAAGTATAAACATGTTCGGTAAGCCATAAAATAGACTGAGGAATAAGCTCTGCTAAAGCCACGGAAATCTTCTTTTCATCACCCATATCCTCTCTAACTTCCGCCAATAATTTAATAAAATCCCTGTCGCCGTCCCACACCGGTTCAATATCAAAATGGATCCCATCAAATTCCACAATTTCGGTCAAAACAATACAAAGATTCGAAATATTATGCCGAACATCATTATTCGATAAATCAATCTTCCTGCGAATCTGCCCAAGCCAGGCCTGGTACTCTATGTTTTCGTCAAATATTTTTGCTTTGTCCACAAAATTCAAAGAAAATTTATAAGTTTCAGGATCAACACTCCCATTTTTATTTATCGGGCCGACATGAACAAATACAGTATCTATTTCGTATTTCTTAAAGTTATTCACAAGTTTTTGAATCTCCTGATCGCTCTTTTCTTCCCCAACCCACTCATGTCCTATCCAAATGGCATTATGAGACTTGTTAAAAAAACCACCGGGCTGATTGGAAGAAAATCCAATTACAAAAGCCCAAATCAAAACGATAACGGTAAACACGACACCAAATATTGTTATTCTCCAAAAATTAAACATCTTTAGAACTTAATTTTCTTAAAACATCATACATTATAATCCCATAACACACCGCAACATTCAAAGAATTTGCCCGCCCCAGCATCGGAACGCAAACAGACATGTCCACCATCTCCATAACTTCGTCACTAATTCCCTCGACTTCATGCCCAAAAACAAAACAAACAGGAAAATCATATTCCGCTTTGTCATACTGAACACTTCCATGAGCCAACTCCACAGCAATTATCTTAATACCTCTCTCCTTCAGCTCTTTAATCACCGAAACCGCTTCATCCCTGTATTCAAAAGGAACAATTTCCTCCGCTCCCAAAGCTGTCTTTGCAATCTCGTTTCGGGGCGGAAAACCGGTAATTCCCGTCAAGAACACCTTCTGAAGCAAAACCGCGTCAGAAGTTCTAAAAACAGCCCCTACGTTATATAAGCTCCTGACATTGTCCAAAACCGCAAAAACCGGATTACGTTTCCTGATTTTAGCTTCCGGAACTGTCGGTTTCAATTTCTGAATCTCTTGATGGCTCAGCTTCTTCATTTCGCGAGTTTATAAATTTAAGCGCACGCTCAATCATATCATCAAGCTCTTCTTTTGTAATCATTTCATCGGGCCTGAAAAATTCTCCCTCATCCACAATATAACTTTCAACGGCAAAATTTACGTACCTCGGATACCACCACATACGGTCAATTCTCGTATCAATATCAGCAAAATAAGAAAACTGGTTGCTCAGTTGATCAAGCGAACCAAGAATATTTACAAGCTCAAAGCGATATTTCGGTGGGACAGCATCAGCGGCGCCCAATACAATCTTTAGTGCCTGTATCCTGGAAATAAAATTTTCCGGATAGAAAGGACTATCTTCATTATTGAGATATCCGTTTATCAAACCAAGCATTGTTCCAATAGTAACATCTTCATAATATTTATAATCCAAAGGGATATCCGGATAGAGAACAACGTCGGGATCAAGTTGAACGTCATACGAAGACATTGTCAGAAAATTAAAGAAACAAAAATCCCTATACTCATAACATTTCCTGATAAAATCAGACTTTTTGTTTTTCAAATTAAATCTTTCAACAGTAATACTAATCAACTCCCCTCTCGTAACATATTCATCCTCCGAATCAAAAATTTCTTTTTCCTGCCCAAAAGGAGTCCCGTCTCCCCACAAAACAGAAACCTTTCCGCTGTTATTTGAATGAGATAAATCCGCATACCTTGAACCAACAGCAAGGTCTTTATATCCGTCACCATCAAAATCCAATGCATCCAGACTGTATCCAAACCAATCATCAGCCCTCTCTCCATGAATAATGGAAGTCACCTCTTTATCCTTTATGCTGAATCTTGCAGAATTATAAATTTTTCCGCTGTAAACGATATAAACATCTCCTCCATCAGTACTGGAAGAATTTCCTATACCCGGAGCCCCGATTATAATTTCGGCCCTGTCATCAAAATCCAAATCCTCCAAAAGAATACTGGCGCCTATCATCGATTCATTAACAGGCTCCGCGACTACAACATCCGGAATATCATCAAAAACCTCACCACCATAATAAACAGAAACTTTTCCCTGGCTTCGGTCACCGTTATAAGGAAAGGAAGAAACCGCCAAGTCATCAATGCCGTCCCCGTTAACATCTCCGGAATTCAAAGAAAAAGAAAACCACTCTTTTTCCTCCTTTCCTGAAATTACGATAGAAGGCTCTGTTACAATAGGATCAGCAAAATCGATATTGTCATATATGTATACCTTGCCCGTTTGTTCAGATGACTCATTGTCTGCGAAATAAGCCCCAACAACAACATCCGCGTTTCCATCTCCATTAATATCGCCGCTATTTATTGAAGAGCCAAATCTTTCTCCCTCGGCTTCACCATATATTGCTACCTGAAACAAAGATGAAATTCCTTTAGAGGAGCCGGAATAAATATAAACAACTCCCGATTCGTTTTTTCCGGGAGTAGAAGCGGAAGGAGCCCCTACAAGTAAGTCATCAATATCATCATTATTCAAATCTTGGGTAGTCAATGATAACCCGAAATTGTCTCCGGAATCATCACCTGCAAGTAAGGCATCCGGCTTGCCCAAGACATAATCGACCCCTTGGTTACCCCATGTCGCCTTACCATAATAGATGTATACCTTACCAGGGCGTTTATCACTTGAAGCAGCGGCATTATAAACACCCACGACAATGTCATCAATTCCGTCATTATTATAATCACCCGAAGTCAGAGAAGTACCAAGCTGGTCTCCGGAAGAATACCCGATAACGGTAAGATCCGGAGGAATTTGTGAAAAATCGGTTATTGAAGACGAAAAAGAACCATCTCCAAACACTATATATACCTCACCATTCCATTCTTTTTGATTGGAAGATACAAAAGGAGCCCCTATAACCAAATCTTGGATGCCATCTCCATTATAATCTCCGGAAGCCACAGAAGCGCCAAATTGGCCTCCCGGTTCGGAGCCGAACAATTCAACCTTATTTTCCTCAAGAGCCACAAAAGATTCAAAAAAGAAGCTATATGAAAAAGCGAGATTATGGCTGAAAACAAACGAAAACAGTAGCATCAAACACAGAGAGCCTTTCGAGATTTTGAAAGAAAAACATCGCATAATTTTGGAATGAGAATACCAAAATCATTATGAATATTAGTGAGATTAAAGTAAAGATCAAAAAAAAATTGGACCAAACTAGACATATATAGACAAGTAAAGTAAAATGTCGACAGTTTAATTAGAAATATGTCTATACCTTGTCCGTAGACAAGAGGTAGACATGAAATAGACAAGTATGACAATAGAAACGGACAACGAGGTGTTTGGTTTGGATCGGAAAACGGCTGGTAGACTGTTGAAAGTATCAATCAGAACGATTGACAGGTATATTAAGTCTAAAAAATTGTCTACTAGTGTGATTGATGGGCGAGTATGGCTTAGTAAAAAGGAATTAGAAGGGGTCAGGGAGGAAAAAAACAGGAGAACAACGATGCATAGAGTAGACATGTCTACACCAATAATGTCTATAGGCAATGAGGTGGACAAAGTAGACAACGCAGAGCTGATTGAACAGGAAAGTGTCGACTCAGTGTCAACAAAAACCCGAAAAAGAAAAACTACAAATGCGGTCTATAAAAAACTTTATATTGATCAAAAAGAAGAACTTCATGAGAAACAGGAGCGCCTGGAAATAGCAAATTATCGTGTGGGACAGCTTGAAGCACAGGTAAAAAACAGTATTCCTATGCTTGAATATCATCAGGAACGGTATGAAATTGAAAAACGCGAGAAATCATTACAAACCGAAATAGACGAACAAAACACTATAATAAAAAAGATTTCGACAGTCATGAGGTACGAAAAATTCAATAAAAGGATATTTCTTGGGATATTGCTCATCATCCTCGCCCTCCAGCCTCTTTGGCTACTTTTTGTCTACAAATAATCAAATCTTATCCATCTGGATAATTTCCCTGATTTCTGTGTCTATTATCATCCCGGGAAAAGCCCTTTCCAGCCTGTCTAAAATACCTCCGGGCAATTCAAGTACATCTACAATAAGAGAAGGCTCACCTATTACATCAAAAATATAAGGAGAAGGTAAAATAGATCCATTAAGCAGAATTTGCCCATGAGGCAGAGTATCAAATCCTGCGGTATTATTTGTAATTCTTATTCCGTTTATGCTCACGGCTTGTACTCCGGAATTAAAAAACTCATTAATCAGATCAATTACCCAGGGAGTTGTCAGCTGTGCGTCAATTGTCAGGCTCACCCCGGATCCAAATATTGGAAATTCACCATTAAGTTTCTTGTATTTCTCAATTTCCTCCTCAATAGCTTCCAAAGCGGAATTCTGATTCTTCAATTGCTGTAAAATTGAATCAAGGTTCTCAATTTCATTCTTCAAATCTTCATTTTTATTCTTTAAAATCGTAATTTCCTGAAACACATTACTCTGAGTATCCCTGCTAAAAACACTATTCTCTCCCGTAAACCAACGTCCCTGGGCAACAATAAAAATTCCCAGTATGGCCACCACAATCACTATATAAATTCTCTTTTTGGTCATATTAATTAATCAGATTTAAATAATTTACCTTGAAATCTCCGTTATAAATAGGAATAGAAACCCACTCTTTTACGGATACCTGAAATACCAATTCGTTTTTGGAAGCCCTCTCAAACACAGAAACAAGCAGACTATCATTTTGAAGCCTCTGCAGAATAAGATCCTTGTCTCCAACCGCGCTTATCGTGAATGGGGGAGCGGTATGGGCATTATTAATCAATATTGTTGTTCCGACAGAAGAAATGGGAGAAGTGGCAATAATTCTTTGATTATTAACGGAAATAGCTTGTACGTTAGCCGCATATAAAATATTCACAATATCGCGGATATCAGCCGCTTGTACAAGATCTATATCAGAAACCTCGGAACCTTCACGCAAAGCGAAAGGGCTATCATCCAACAAAATTTCAACACCCTTTCCGCTAATTTCAGACAGGCCAACATCTTTTTTCAAGTCATCCAAAAAACTTATACTGGCAATTTCACTTTGGACCTCAATCTCGCTCTCAGCAGTCTCAATCTGTTCACGCAAAGACACAATTCTACTTTGCAAATACCCCTGTTCATCAAGGAAATCCTTAAAAAGATCTTCTTTGGCCTGAAGCTCATCGACAGGAAAAATTTCATCAATAGGAGTTCCACTTACAAGTTGCCGGACCAATAAAACTCCGACAATTAAACCAACCCCAAGAAAAATAAATATAAACCCTTTTTTCATCAAAAAACGTTATAAGACTACTATAGTAGGAAAAAACCGGCAGAACCGCAAGGTTCTTTCAATTCCTCCCCTTGATAGGGGAGATTAGGAGGGGTAGATTGTATAGGCATTTATACTTAAAACTATCAAGTGATAGCAATATTTGACTCAGGATATGGGGGACTGACCGTCTTAAAACCGGTAATGGATTTAATGCCCGAATACGATTATCTGTATTTGGGCGATAACGCAAGGGCTCCATACGGGAATCATAGCGAAGAAAATATCAAAAAATTCTCGCAACAGGCGGTCGAATATCTGTTTGATAAAGGAGCAACATTGATATTATTCGCCTGTAATACAACTTCAGCGGTAGCTCTTAGACACATTCAACAAAAATACTTAAACGGCAAAAAAGAAAAAGATAAGAAAATTTTAGGTGTCCTAATTCCGGTAGCAGAAGAAGTTGTAAAAACAACGAGCAACAAAAAAGTGGCGGTAGTGGGGACAAAAGCTACAATAAAATCCAATTCTTACGAAATTGAAATCAAAAAACTTGACCCGACAATAGAAGTAATCTCGAAGACCTGCCCGTTACTTGTCCCATTCATTGAAGAAGGATGGCACAAAAAACAGGAAGCTATTTCCATTCTGAAAAAATATCTTCGTCCGGTAAAAACTCATAATCCGGACACGCTCGTACTCGGATGCACACATTATCCGCTTATGGAAAAGAACTTTAAAAAAATAATGGGGAAAAAAATCAAAGTCCTTTCATCAGGCGAAATCACCGCCAAAAGCCTGAAAGCTTATCTTGAAAGACATCCGGAAATAGAAAGTAAAATCACGAAAAAGGGAAAAAGAGAATTTTTAACCACCGACGACCCCAAGAAGTTCAAAGAATTCACAGAAAAAAACTTCGGAATGAAAATAAACCCTACTCCCATTCAATTGTCCCGGGAGGTTTGTTAGTAACGTCATAAAAAATACCGGAAATCCCTCTCAAACTCGAAAGCCTTTTGACGAGTTCACGTAATTTTTCAAATTCCATCTGATAAAAATTCGCAGTCATTGCCTCTTCACTGCACACAGGCCGGAGCACAACAGATTCACCTTCATCACCAACACCGAGAGGAATAAGAACAGTAGGGAACTGCCAGATATCCCGATCAATCCCAACCTCGCCGATAAAATCCATCACAACTTTATCAGCTTGCTGTAAAAGCGAAATCCGATCCCTGGTAAGATAAGAATTTTGGATACTTAATTCACTAAAATCATCGGGCTGTAAGCCCAAAAGCACCCTGTTTACTTCCGGAAACTGATTAGTCAATTGAGTAGATAATTCATTCAAACCGTCCCAGGAATTCACATCACCGTAAATGCAAACAGGATGAGCATATGTTCGTTTATCACCCTGAACCCCAACACTTCTGACAGGCAAAATCTTGGATTTCAATCCCTTCTCAGAAACAATCGCATTAATTTTTTCCTCCAATTCGGCAATATTTTCCGGATAATCCTCGCTCTTCGCACATAAACATCTCACAGCAAGCCCGGGTCCCGGAAACGGATGACGCCAAACCATTTCTTCCGCCAAACCAAGCCTCTCGCCAACCAGCCTGACTTCATCTTTATAAAGTTGCGATAAAGGTTCAAGAACTTTTCCTTCATCAATCAATTTCTGCATTTTTTCGACACGATTATGATGAGTTTTAATTACGTCTGCATGTTTCGTACCACCGGTTTCAATTGTATCCGGATAAATAGTACCTTGAGCCAAAATCCACTCCTCAGGGTTCAAATTTAGCTCATTAGAAACCTTTTCCTGAATATCGACAAAGAGATCCCCGATAATCTTACGCTTCTCCTCAGGCGCATATACACCCTCTAACGCCGAAAAATATTCCTCACCCGCGTCATAAACATGCAGATTCGATACACCCACCTTCTTCAAAGATTCCTCCACCTGTTTCCCCTCATTCATCCGCATAAATCCCATATCCACAAAAAGCCCGTAAACATTTTCCTGCCCAAGAGCTTTATCCAACAATAGGAACGCAACGGTGCTATCCACCCCGCCACTCACCAATAAAAACACTTTTTTCGCCCCGACCTTCTCCTTAATTTCAGCGGTAACATCCTGAATGTACGAATCAATACTCCACTCCCGCTTCGCTCCGGTCAACGCTACGAAATTTTCCAAAATAGTCATCCCACAAGGAGTATGCGTAACCTCCGGATGAAACTGCACACTAAAAATATTACGATCATAATCAGCCATCCCGGCAATCGGACAATCCTCACTTGATGCCACGACTTTAAACCCTTTAGGTTCATCAACAACCTGATCAAAATGACTCATCCAAACCCGCTCCTCGTCACCCACACCTTCAAAGATCCCTTTCTTATCAGTAACTTTCACAACCGCAGATCCATATTCCCGGACCTTCCCCTTTTCAACTTTGCCTCCAAGAACATCACCTATAAGTTGATGACCATAACAAATTCCCAAAACAGGAATACCAAGGTCGAAAATCCCAAGATCACATTTTACACTATCCGGAGCGCTTACACTCGCAGGCCCACCGCTCAAAATCAAACCTTTGTATTCCGAAAGCTCACTTGCCGAAACATCCCCATCTTTTATTTCACTATAAACACCAAGCCGCCGAATCCTGTTCGCGATAAGATGCGCGTATTGTCCTCCAAAATCTAAAACAACTATTTTATCCATTAGACACCTTATTAAATCGATCAATTAAGAATACCTTTTCCAGCGCTTCAATAAGCCATCCGGCCTGCGGACCACTTTCTTTACCAAGAATCGAAATATAAATAGATCGGAAAATATCCATCGGCTGTATTCCCAACTCTTCCTTTTTTTCGTGAATAAATCCCTGAATATCTTCGCCTTTCGCGTCCAGATTTTTATCCAGATATCCAGCCAAAAGACCCAAGAATTTTTTCTGCTCCGAACTCAGCTCACTAGTCATCTCAGGAACATCTTTTTGAACTTTAAATATATATTTTTCAGGACTACAAGTATCAAGCCATTTCTTCGCGTATTCAATCCGAAAATTCATTTCCTCAACATCAGCCGGAGTCAATTTTCCACCCTTCATTTCCTCAACTTTTGCCTTTATATCCACATGCGGCATTTGCACAAAAAAAGCAATATGACTGAATCGAGGCAAAAACCTATCAAA
>JAUVQE010000008.1 GCA_030598325.1 Nitrospirota bacterium
AATATTATCCGTGGATTGCGATATGTCATATCGAACCGCTTCATTTTCATTACTTACCCCCCCTATCAATGTCTCCTTTTTGGAAATTATAGTGAAGCTGTGCAAAGCCGGGATTGTAAAATTAAGATCGGTTATCAATTCCGTTTCGATGTACGGTCCTTCCGGATATGTGTACATTATTTTTCCCACAGGATCCCAGTATGCAATAAGGATTTTGTTAAACGGTACGCAATTTATTCGATCTATTATATCCTGTATTGAGAGGTCTTCTGTCGCGTAGTATAAGCCCGTTCCGGCTTTTAACATATGACTGCCAAGGTTTACGTCATGTTCGCATGTGTCACCTGCTTCGTATTGCATGTATCCACCCAGGTCTGTCATGAGCCCTTTGTATGCTGTTCCCTCGAGTGAGAGTGTAGGAGGTGTATCGCTGTCAACATCATCGGTTTTGATTGAATAAATGATAAATGACGCGATAAGAACCGAAATTACGACAATGGATGCAATTATCCAGTTCCTTTGTGTTTTTTTGGAATTTTTCATATAAAATGGTTATGTCTAAGAATCAACTTAGACAGACTAACAAAAAATTTGACTTTTTAATATCTTATTTAGAAGTTTTTTTCCTTCGTCTGTATGCGTATCCCAAAATAAGGCTGGGAATTAAAAGGAAAGCTACTCCCGGACCTGTTTCTGAGATGATGTTTTCACTGCCTGGTGTATCGTCTTGAGCTCCTGCGACTGCGGCTGAGTCTGCGTCTGTGTCATCAGCTGAACCTGCGCCTGTGTCTGCGTCATCTGCTGAGTCTGCGCCTGTGTCGTCTGCGTCATCGTCAGCGTCGTCAGCATCGTCAGCGGCATCGTCAGCATCGCTATCGTCGTCAGTGTCTCCGCCCTCTAAGGAAGGAGGACTTGTATCGTCATCCGTGTCTCCAAAAGGCGAATCTACGCCTGGAGGTTCTGCGGCGAATGTTACCAGTTGGCCCTGGACCGCTATGATCGCGATGAGGAAGAACAGAGCTAATATTTTTTTTGTTTTCATTTGTATTTTAGTTAATTTTTATTTTGTTATTAATAACATTCCGCTCTATATGCACAATTGGTTACAAAAGTTGAGCTACTGCAGTCATCACTTGCTTCCACCCAATTTGGTTCTGAAGAGTATCCTTCGACATTATGGCAACTATATTCGAGTCCACCGCAGGATTTCCAAAATGTTGCACATACTTGGGCACCTGTTTCTATAAATACGGCCGGATCACTTCCATCGGTTACACATTTATAAGCTGTCTCAGTATTTCCACAATCGGTTGCAACCGGGAGTATTATACCCATAGGCGTAAATGAATATTCAAATTCTATAATTTCCTCCTCTACAGGTTCTGCAATAAGAGGTTCTAACATAATAAGAGGTTCGGCTATATAAGGTTCGATCACAAGAGGTTCCTCAACCTCTTCACCGGTTGTTGATGCGCTGTGGTTTGAAATGACAGACTTATTTTCAGCTTCGTCTAATACTTTGACCGCAAAATGGTACAACGTTCCGGGAGTGAGTCCAACAACGTTTATATGCGTTCGTATCGTTTGTATGCCTTCAAGTGTTACTTGGTCAAGGTATGTCACGTTGTCAACTTTTTTTGCTTCTTCCCAATTTCCTTCTGTTATTGCGGAATCAGAATAGCGAACATCATATGAATAGAGTTCTTCATCTTCCGGAGTTGTCCAATGTAGTATTATCCTTGTTGATGTTGCATCAAAGGACGTTAAATATTCTACTGGAGCCACCAGCACTGTTATTTCCGGTTCTTCGGCAGGAGGTTCCTCAGCAGGAGGTTCTTCGGCAGGAGGTTCTTCGGCAGGAGGTTCCTCGGCAGGAGGTTCCTCAGCAGGAGGCTCCTCAACTTCACAAGATGTTCCGGCTACAGACACTTCATATCCTGCACCACATTCACAAAAGCCGGTTCCCATATTACGTATACTATTTGCTACGCATGTTAATGTTCCTTCTTCGCACAAATCATCGTTCTCGATGTCACAAGCTTCAGGGATTTGGATTGTTGATACTTCATAGGAATTTAAAATGTCAGACTCGTTTTGAGCTTCATCTGATACTTTGATCGCGAAATAGTATGATGTTTCAGCCAAGAGGCCACTAACAGTCATATTTTCTACACTTCCGGCTGATGATGGTATTGGTTCGCCTGTTGCTTCTGTTGCTGAATCCCAATTTCCTTCTGTTATTGAGGAAGTAGAGTAGCGAACGTCATAGCTTGCCGCTGTGCCTTCATCCTCGTCGTCACCCGAAGCTGTCCAGCTCAGTGTTATACTTGTTGCTGTTACATCAGAATGCGTCAAATCTGTTATTGGTGCCGGTGCTGTTGTATCAGTTGCCATCGCTATAAGCTTGGCTGCGATAGAATCGGAAGGTGCTACGCTATAATATACCCAAATAAAAGTATCTAAAGTGGTAACACTTGCCAAATCTTGTTCTTCAAATTCCAATGTATTTTTATTTAAGGCCCATAATTCGTCAGGTAAACAATCTACTGTTGTTCCGTCAACAATCACTTCAAACCCACTAGCAACATTCCCACTAAATGTTCCGGGGAACCAACCTGACACGTCTTGAGCACAGAAGTCGAAGTTTGTTGCTGGCAGGCTGTTTATTGAGTAATAGTCACCCCAAAGTTCAATGTCGGCATCTGAACCAATCCAGAAAAATTGAAACGGATCTATTGAAACATTATCCATGTCTATTTCAGGTACTACAGCAAGTGAGGCTCCTCCGGCAGTATAAAAAGTATTTGGACTCATAGAGAATCCTTCGTCATAAGACGCTATCATGAATTCTCCTGTCGATACGTTTGGATTCATACTATCCAGCACCTGTTTCATTGTCCCTGTTGAACCGAGAGCTACCAAATGCATTCCCTCTTTACTGTTTGCGTATTCAAGTAATAAAGAATTTTCTTCCGGTGGATCCACCCAGGCGGTCCTATCGTCATCATCATGTTGGAGAAAGTCATACTGGCCTGTCTGGATTAATCCCTGATATAAGGATTGATCAGCGGCTCCTAATGTTGGAGGGCCTTCTTCCGGTTGGTTGAAGACTAAGTAATACGCGCCTCCCAGTACGAGAACCAGTACTACTATTACGGCAAAGACAACTTTCATTCTTGAAGGTTTCTTTGAAGCTTTTGTGTCAGCTTCAGGGTTCACATTCATGTTTTCCATAGTGTTTTGTTTTATGTTTTTATATTTATATTTATATTTTCATAATGTTTTCTATAATCTGTATGCATTATACCATATATTTATAGTGGGGTCAATTTTAGCTTCTGGTAATTCTTATTATTTCGTCACCAGGATTGTTATTTCCGCTTCAGAAATATTATTTTCCGCGTCTGAAAGTTCCAGTGACGCTGTATATTCCCCCGGTTCTTCATATACGTGTGAAGGTTTTACAGAAGTTGAAGTACTTCCGTCTCCAAATTCCCAAAAATAGTTTGAAATTGTTCCTGTTGAACAGCCAGGGTCAAATGATGTTTCGAGCGGAGCCGGACCTTCTTCAAATACGGATACAAAACAGGCTTCCAGAGGTATTTCTCTGACAGTAATGTTGATTTCCGCGGTATCCATAGTGTTATCCGCTCCAACGACTGTTACGGTGGCTGTATACGTTCCAATCGACGTGTATTTATGTGTAATTCTTGCCGTGCTGAGTTTCGGGCTTGTTCCATCTCCAAAATTCCACTGATAACTTGTGATCTGCCCTTCGTCATAGGTGGATCCGCTGGCATCGAAATCTACCGTCAACGGAACGTTTCCTTCAACTCTATCGGCGTCAATTTCGGCCATTATTCCTCTCGGCAATACTTTTACAACCAGGCTTTTTATTCCTATATTTCCATGGGCGTCCGTGACAGTTAATTCTACCGTGTACGTGCCTTCTTCCAGAAAAGTATAGGCTGATGTATCTCCGTAATCGTCTGCGGTCCCATCATCGTCGAAATCCCATTCATAGTCGACTATGTTGTTATCGCTGTCAGTAGTTCCGGACGCATCAAACGCTACCGCAAAAGGAGCACGCCCTTCGAGCCAGCTCGCGCCCTCTTCTTTTAATGGAATTGTTTGAATGTCCGCTTTGGGAGTGCCTTGCGGAGCTCCAACTGTTACGACAAGAGAAGTTTCGCCTTCGTTCCCCTCTTCGTTGGTGACTTTTAGGGTGATTTCATATGTTCCCGAATTATAGAAAACGTGTGAAGCTGTTTTTGTGGTTACCAGGGCGGTTCCGTCATTAAAATCCCATTCGTATTTTTCAATTTCTCCTTTTGGTGATGTGGATTCGTCCGCTTTAAATACGTAATTTAATCCGGATATGTATGTTGTCGGCTCATCCACTACTGTTATTACCGCTTCAGGATTTTCTTTTTCCTCAATTACAATTTCTTTTTCGCTAATTTCGTAATCCCCAAGAGTTGAAGTGACTCTCAGAGCAACCGTATATATGCCTATTTTTTTGAATTCATGAGTAATTTGTATTCCATCCGCGTCATCGAATTCGCCGTCTTCATCCAGATCCCATTCGTAAGATTCAATTGTTCCGTCAGGATCGACGGATTCGCTTGCGTCAAATTCAACTTCGAGGGGCGCCTCTCCCGATTGAGGATCGGCTGTAAATGTAGCGGTTAATGCCTGATCTGACACGCTTACCGTTACGCCATATTCCGCGGGGAGCTCTTCTCCTGTTTTTTTATCCTGTAATGTGACTTTTACCACTACATCAAATTTTCCCTTCTTTTCAAACCTGTGAGTAATGATTTGGCCCGTTCCCTCTTCTCCGTCTCCAAAATCCCATTCGTAAAAGATGATTTTGTATTTATTACTGTCGACTGGAAGATTGGATGCGTCGAATTTAATTTCGATTGGAGCTTTCAAATTTATCGTTTCTTCCGGTTCGGTGATAATCGGGTCTGTTAATTGAGGCGCGATTTGTATACGTTTTTCATCAAGATAGGCGTATACAAAGACCCAGGTTATCATAATGAACATAAGTATCAGTCCCGATATCAGGCTGGTTTTTAATGACTTTTTCTTTGTAATTCTATCGTCTTTTTTTGCCATACTTGCCTTAAACAAGCCAACCATGGTAAATACAAAAGTTACCAGCGCCACCAATATAAAGATTATGTGAATTAGTGTTATGAGGCTGTTTACAAATACCGCTTCGTCTACGCCAAGCAGCTGGGCTATCGGGCTTTGTCCTTCTCCTGACCCCGCGACGAAAATGAATGATAAGATAAGGAATATTATTGATACCCCTCCAAACGCTCCCAAACATCCGAGTAACGCCTTTTTTCTTGCTTCCGGGTTGGGGGCTTTTTTCGTTGTAGCCGATGTTGTAACCGGTTGGGCCGGAGCCGAACCTATTCTTATTTGGCCTATGGTTTTCCCTTGAGGTTTTTCTTTCGGAGTTTTCGGAGTTTCCGGCGCCTTGGCTTCCGGCTTAACCTCCGGCTGAGTTGCCTGAGATGGCTTTGCTTCTTCCGGTTTTTTTATGTCGTTCATGTAATTATTGATTTTCGGCGTTTCTTCTCCGCTTTCTCCCATTTCTAAATCTTCCGGTGTTTTTTTAGGTTCATTGCTTTGTTCGTCCATAGGAATTTAGGTATTATTGAAATTTGATTTCTTGAGTGGTTGAATCCTCGTTTCCATATATATCAGTTACTGTTAATTTTACAACTGTTTTCCCCCATTCTTTTTCAAAATTTGTTTTCCATGTTCCTGGCAAACTGGTTTTAAAATCCTGATCGTCATTTTTAATTCCATTTCCATCGGTATCAAAATTTATATTTTTATCAAAAATATAATAAGCGACAGACCCTTGCGATTGCGAAAAATCTAATGTAACTGATCCGCTGTCTCCTGACAGATATACATACCCGTCATTCAAGTCCGGTATTGGATCGGACAAAAGTACGGATACAAGATCGCTCGGTGTATCGTCCGGTTCCGGAACAGGTTCCGTTATCGGAGATTCAAGTATCGGGATTGCGATAGTCTGTATAAATTCATCCGCATTTCCCTGACTATCTGTAATTGTTAGTTTTATATCGTACACACCGTCGCTTGTGTAAAGGCGTTGTGGGTCTTCAAGCTGTGAATCCGTATCGTTATCTTTTATTCCGTCACCATCGCTGTCCGCGGTTCCTAATGATGAAGCTGTGTCAAAATCCCATTTATTGCTTATAATTCTGGCACCCGCTTCCTCGTCCACTTCAGAAGTGTTTGTAAACTGGATTTTCATTCCACCGCTTCCTTCCATCACCTGATATTCAAATGATGCTGTTGGCTGCTGTGCCGTTGAATCCACATAAATTGTAATCGGATTGGATATTACTTCACCTCCTTTATCGTCTATTACTTTCAGTTTTACGTCGTATCCCTGTAAATTCTTTTCGGTATATGCGTATTTTATTGTTGATTTCTCCGTCGGTTCATTATTCCCAAATCCATCTCCTTCAAAATCCCAGATGTAGCTTACAATTGTTCCGTCGGAATCTGAAGACGAAGATGTAAATGTCACTTCGTCTCCGGTGAATGTTGACGTTGTATTAACGTTGAATTTTGCTTCCGGAAGTTCATTTGGGCCGTTTGTGACCTCGATTGTCGGAATTCTTTCAGCGTCCAGAATATAGGTGCTGGAAACTTTCATATTATCCGTATCCGTAATTTCAAGACCGAAGCCGTAGGTCATTTTTTCATCTTCTTTTCCGTTTGTTCCGATCGTCACTTTCGCGAACGGGTTTTGAGTAAGCTGTATGCCCATGGGTTCGTCCGGATCGTTAACGTCGAAATACCACCATTTGTATTGGACAATGTCGCCGTCTTCATCTTTGTCTCCGTATACTTTCATGTTTACGTTGACCGGTGTGATGAGTTCGGGATTTGTTGATTCGGGAATGGCCTGGATTGAAGAGAATGTCGGCGATACGGCGACAACGTTTATCTGGAGGGAGTCCGAGTTTTTGAGTGAAGGGTCTTCTTTATCGAAAACCTCGACTTCAATCGTATAATTCCCCGTATCATCGTATGAATGGGTGAATGATTTGCTCGCGCTTTTTCCGCTTCCGTAGTCCCAGCTGAATCCCAGGTCTTTTCCCGTACCATCTATGTTTTTTGATTCCGAAGCGTCGAGTGTAAGAATATCTTTTCGTGTTACCTGTATAGATTCAGACAGGTCTGCGTATTCAACTCCATTTACCCAAAGAGTTATTTTTGCGATTGGATTTTTGCCGTCACCGATAAATATCCGTCTTTTAATAGAATTATCATTGTACTCCTCGTCATATACTTTTGCAGTTACCATGTAAGCGCCGGATTCTGTGTATGTGTGTGAAACTTCTGCGGAATTTCCTCCCTGAGAAAATTCCCCTGATGTAACATCTCCATCTCCAAAATCAATTTCATATTCTGTCGCTTCTTCACTTACCAATATGAAATCAACCTGCGCTTCTCCGTCATTATCTAGTTGTGCGGTTGTTTCCTGATCTTCCCCCCACTCAATATCCAAAATATTATTTATCTCGATTGTTTTTTTGATTTCATCGGTTTCACCGTACGATTCCACTTTGAGGGTTACTTCATAATCGCCGGTTTCTTTGAATTTTATTATTGGGTCTTCCTGATCAAAATCTGATAAATTGTCGCAATTTTCCGCCATACATTCCCAACTATCAGGTTCAATCGACCACTGGAATGACATTCTGTCATCATCATTGTCGGGGTCGTAACTTTTGCTTGCCTGGAGATGTACGGTTGCGGGCTGTGTGGCTTCTGGAACTTCATAATCAAAAAGCGCAACCGGAGGTTTGGATTTTACGACGAATTTCATTTCTTCTTCATCTGTCTCATTGGATTCATCAGTTACTTTTACTTTTAATTTATATGTTCCCGGGAAAGGGAATTCATGCTCGATTTTTACCAAATCCGAGCCACTGTTTTCACTATTAAAGTCGTCATAATAGTCCTCTATTTCAGCAATTATTTCGGGTGAAAGATTGCTACTTGCTTCTTTATCCAGTTCGATACTCCATTCGTAGTTTTTTATTTTTCCCAAATCCGATACAGCTCCGCTCGCATCGAGAGTTACCGTTTCGTTGATAAATGATTCGGTCGCGGGAGTCGCTTTTAAACGGGCCGCGATTGTGGAGACTTTCACAACAAAAATTTTCCTATCTATATCCCCAAGATCATTTGCGACTTCCAGAGTTACTTCATAATTACCCGCTTCGATATATTTACTACATTCTTTTATGGCTCCCACCGAAAAATCGCTTTTTATTCCGTTTCCGAAATCCCATTGATATCTGTTTGCCTGTGTTCCGCTCGCGTCAAAGCACACTCCGTCTCCTTCGCTGGCTTTCCCCAAAGTGAAATTGACCTGTCGTTTGTCTATCAACAAAACCTCGTCTTCGTAATGCATGATGACCTGTTCGTCCGCAAGACTTTCGCCGATACCCGCTTTTAATTCGATTTTGGTTTTTGGAGGTTTCACTTTTATTACGAGAATGCTGATTCCCGGAGCGTATTGATTTGGTGTGTTTGAATTTACTTTTATTGCCGCTATGTATGTTCCCGGGTTATGGAACACACATCTTTTTGCGGTGGTTCCAATAAGTTCTCCTTCTGTTTGTGGTTCGCTGTCAGGAGTAATGGTTTCTGTGGACCGGGTACATGTTACGGCGTCATCCATAAGCATATTGTCCTGGCTATCGGTATCGAAGCTGAACGCGAATAATTCTTCCGTAGTTTGCGATCCTCCGATATCCCAGTAGATATTGCTTCCTTTTATGCTTCCTCCCGCCGGATCTATTGTTCCCGTGGTATCGAATATTACTGTCAGTGGTGAAGTTCCATCGACCACATTAGCTGATAATTGAGCTTTGACGTATAGGAGTTCCTGCAGGACATTAAAGAATGCCGCGTGCGCTTCTAATCCGGCTAGAAGATACTGCCCAGTGGTATCTGTGTCCGTCATATCTATATTCCAGTTAACAACTGCTCCAAATAACCCACCTTCGTTGTAAGTACCTAGAGTGTCTCGTAGTGTTTTGCTGTCTACCCCTACTGCACTACCCGATTCGCCTTCTGGATTGGCTATGGAATCTTTGTATCCATATTGGTTTTGCATAGCAGTATAATATTCGCTTCCTTCACCCTGAAGTATCGCTTCTATTATCGCCAGTTCATTATATATTCCCTGTAATCTAACAAAAACCCTAATCAAAGTGACACCATAATCTTTTGAGATTGGGCTTAACACTACTTTATAGAAATTGTCGTTTATTCCCCCACCTGTATTCTCATAAATTGCTTTATATTCGTAAGATTCATCCTTAACAAAATAATCTCTGATGTCGCTCCAGGCACCATAAAGGCCTGGTGTGTACAAAACTTCGTAACCAGCCGAAATACATGACTCTTCCCAAGACATATTTTCATATTCCTGTAAAAATCCTTGACTAAACCCTTCCTCGTCAGAAATAGCCTCTTTTGTCGAGGGACAGGTTGCATCTGATCCGTCACTATTAATTTTCAAATATGTTGTCGCGTCCGAAAGCGCATTGATAGGATCCAGAATCTCTTTGTCTACAAACCTAAGAAGATCGCTGATCGCAACTTCCGTACTGGAGAATGTCTCACTTTTGTCTTCTATATTTTGAAGTTTATCTTCAACGCTGTTAAGGAATTTCATTACATCTGCTTTTGACGGAAAGTTCCCCGGGAGTAATGAATCTTTTTCCGCGTCATTTTTAATATTTTTGAGTTCTTCCGTACTTTGTTCCAGAAAAACATAACCGTTAAATAATTCCTCGGCCAAAGCTTTCACTTCTGACGAAGACGCATTGAATCCTCCTCCGGCAAAAGCCGCTCCCGTGGTTCCGAGTCCTCCCTGATCATCGGTTGCTCCTTTGATTATTGTATTAACAAAGGCAAAAGACCCCAAAATTATCAAGATTCCAATTACTGCATACTGAATAGCTTTTTTCCCTGTTTGAGTTTTCTCTTCTTCACCCCCCGACGTCACATAAAGAACTCCTCCGTAAATTATTACCAGCACTGAAATCAAACCTAAAAAGGTCAACGCCCAGTTTACAATTGTTATAATAAAATCTTTTAAATCAGTTGAAGCTGTCAATTCTTCCGCATATCCGGCATCCGCATCAAGACTTACCGAGACATTTTCAAAATCTGTGAATGAAATACTGTCGTCCCCTGTTGAAAACATTTCTCCGAAAAATTGCCCGACGTCACCGGAAGTAAATTTCGCGAAAGCTGTTATCGAAACGCTTGCAAAAATTGCAGTTAGGATGAGGACAGCGAGGATTTTCTTTATATTTTTCATAGATGACATTTTTCAACAGTGATTATAGTTTTTTACGGTCATTCTTGCAAACCTAACTCTTCTTCGGATTCTGTTGGAGGAATGCTTAAGAATGTATTTACTATTGCGAAAGCTCCTAATGCAAGTACCAGTGCGATTAAGGCTCCCACTATTAATTTTTTAATTTTTTCGTTCATTTCTTCGTCCCCCGCCGACGCGACATATCTATATCCTCCATAAAACAAGCCCGCGAACGCGAGGATAGCGACAAAGCCCGCCAGATAATTCGTTATATTTACCAGTATAAATCTGCCACCCTGTACGTCCGGGAGCGCCTTCCCCGCTTCCGGAAAAATCACTCCTCTCACGACCACTTCCGACAATATTATGGCTACTATACCGACAAGCGCGTAAATGATGTGTTTTTTTGCTTTTGTTAAGGCTTCTTCTTCTCCCCCGCTTGTTATCACCATTATTCCTCTTACTATAATTACAAGTACGGCCACCGCGCCTATGAAAATCTCCACCAATCCTATTATTCCTCTCAAATATTTTGTAGTTTCTTCCGCATACAGTTCCGCCGAGGCAATATCTTCAAATGCTTCTCCCTGTTCTCCGAAGAACATTTTTTTGACCGCCGCGTCAGCTACCTGAATTATTATAAGTCCCATGGCTCCAATAACCAGGGTTGTTTTGGCTTTTCCGGCTTCTTCTTCATTCGCGGTGGAAACTAATTTTATGGCTTGAATCACAATAATTATTATAGCCAACCCGCTAACAACATAACGGAAGAAATCTATCGCGAAAAATATCGGGCTTGTGGCCGTTCCCACTCCCACTTGTTTGTAATCGGGAGGCGCGTCCGGATGTTGGCCGGCCGTTTCCAGACCTGTGCCTTCCACAATTGATTGGATTTGTTTTAATGGACCAAAATAGTTTGGGGCGTCGGCCGCGTTTGCCAGACTCATGTGGAGACTCATGTAGATCGTGAGGCCCAGCGTCATGAGAGCGAATATCGCAACTATTTGTTTTAGTACATTTTTCATATAATGTTTTCGCCTGGCTTCCGCGTTAAGTATTCATTATCGCGCCTATTTCAGTTAAACGACTTGCTACCACGCTACTTACAAGCGCGAAAGCTCCGTATATTATAATTATTCCAATCAAAGTAGCGATTATTAATCTTTTTGCCTGACTCATTTTCTCTTCTTCTCCTCCTGCTGTCGCGTACATTATTGCTCCGACTATCAGCATTAAAACCGCTATCGGTCCCGCGATGCTGACAACAAGATTCGTAATCCCCGTGATCTGTGCCACTCCTTCTTTGGCGTCTATCGCGGGATGTACTCCTGTTATTCCCGTGTAAACCTGTTTATCCACTTTGTAGAATACTTTGTTTATGAAAATTTCACCTACATAGATGATTATCAAACCACCTGCGCTGTACATCATGCTTTTTTTGTTTTTGGTAACTTCCTCTTCTTCACCACCCGCCGTGACCAATTTCACCCCCGCTACAACGACCATAATCGCCGCAAACACCCCTATCACATATTTCACAAATGTCATGAATATTTCGACCTGTTTGTCGAATAAGCGCACCCGTTTCAGTATTTCCTGCGGGCTTTGGAGGATCGTCGATTTTTCCATATCGAATATTTTCCCAAAATCTTCAGACATGCTCACCATCACAAATGCTATGAGGGTGTATATGAGACCGCGCTTTGCTTTTGTAATTTCTTCCTCGTTTCCCGATGCTTGAATAAGCTGATATCCGAGTATTGTTATATACAGTATTCCGACCACACCGATTATGACTTTCGCGTAGGCCAGTCCCCCAAGCACAAGATCTTTCATAACTTCCTGCCCTGTTTTTTCGGGAGGGATCGGAATATCACCCTGTTTGTAGACTTCTTTTGCTTCGTCGGTTATGGGGAGCGCTGATTTGTCGCCATCCGCGTATACACCTAAAGTGCTGATATTGATTACGATGGTTATCAGTGCCAATACTACCGCGAATTCACCTGCGAGTTTTAGTATTCTTTTTATTTTCATTTTTTGTTTAAATTTTCTACTTATTTTACCAGATTTTTGCTCTTTTATCAACCGTCGAGGGTGGTTTTTCGTGGGTTTCTCACTTTTTCTTGCTTTTTACCGGTTGTGAGTGTTATATTTGCCCGCGTACGGAGCTTTTTAAACTTACTCTAAACAATGAAAAATAACGTTCTGGTTTCCTACGTCAAAAGCAGTCTCGAGGAGCTGACCAAGGTCACCTGGCCCACAAAAAATCAGGCTGTCAGGCTAACCATAATTGTTTTGGTTTTCTGCATAATTATAGCTGTTTTTCTTAGTATGGTGGATTATTTGTTTAATCTCGGATACAATTATTTGCTTAATATTCGTTAGTTAATGGCAAGACAAGTAGCCGGTACAGGTAGGCATTGGTACGCGATTCATACTTATTCCGGGTATGAAGATGCGGTGCGTGAAGCTTTGATGCAGAGAATCGAGTCTCTTGGAATGCAAGATCTGATTTTTGATGTAGTTGTGCCGAAGGAAACTCAAATTGTCATTAAGAAAGGTGAACCTGTGACTGAGGAAAAGCGGATTTTTCCCGGATATGTTTTGGTGGATATGATGGTTAACGATGATAGTTGGTATGTCGTTCGAAATACGCCGAATGTGACCGGATTTGTGGGGAGCGGAACTATTCCCGTGCCTGTTTCTCCTGAAGAATTTAAGGTTATAAAGAGGCATATGGGACAAGCCGAGCCTAAGTTTAAAATTGATTTCAGCCTCGACGATAATGTGGTGGTTCTGGATGGACCTTTTGCGAATTATGAAGGAATTATCAATACCATTGATGAGGAAAAAGGTAAGGTAAAAGTTCTTATAACAATCTTCGGTCGTGAGACCCCAGTTGAGCTTGATTTTACGCAAGTGAAGAAGAAATAGGGATTTGATTCTTGCATTTTCCCCTTATTTCTCTTAATCTTATAGAGAAATATTTCTCACTCATTCTTAATGCGCAGGTTTACAGTTTTTACAGTGATTTTGACGGTAATTATTGTGGTTGTTGTCGCTGAGATGGCGGGGAATGATTATTTGTCGAAATTCAAGAAAGGCGCAACTGAGGAAACCGATGAAATGGAACTTGATCTGCCCGATACCCTTGATCTTTCGGGTTCTACCCAGTCAAACGTTCTTGGAGCGGATGTGGATTTTAGCAAGATTCCGGATTCGAATTATCCGGATATGACTTACGAGGAGATTAGTTTGGATGGAGAATCGGATGATCTGCTTCGAATACCCGATGATATTTCTGATGATTCTCTTCTGGAAGTGCCGTCGGATCCCACCCCTACTTATGTTGCGACCGAGAGCGATATTTCCGATTTTGAAGATGAGAATTTTGTTTCTTTTTCGACAAATGTTTTCATCCGAGAGGATATGATAAAGAGCGCGGGTTTTTCCGGTGCGTACCTGGAGAGTGATCCGCATAACGGATTTTTGTATAAAACTATTTACATAGATGATTTGGAGGATGTTGAAGTTACCAAATATGCTATCCGTACTAAAGATTCTTTGTTTGCGAAAGTATATGTATTTCAGGTGGGAGGCTTAAGTTCTGTTAGTGAAGTTTATGAAGTTTTGAAAATGAGGGCGATCGGAGGGCTTGATATTGAGGTAAATGAAACAAATGAGTTTGGTGGTGAATCTTTTTTTATGAATGATGCCCGCCGTCCCGAAGTCGCGTTTTTGACCGTCAGGATCGGCGCGGTTTTGTACGGTTTTTCTTATCCGAAAGAATATCATTCTCAGATCAAGAATTTGGTCACTTTGATTGATTATGAGTTTTAATTGACTTTTCCCAAACAATAAATAGAATGGGAGCGTTACGCACTCATATTATTTGAGTAATCAAAACACAATATGGCAAAAGCAGTAATGACAGTAGTCAAATTGCAGGTTCCCGCGGGAAAAGCCAATCCGGCTCCGCCTGTAGGTACCGCGCTCGGACCGCATGGGATTAATATTCAGGACTTTTGTACCCGATTCAACAACGAAACAAAAGAAATGGGCGATACTATCGTTCCTGTGGAAATAACTATTTACGAAGATCGGAGTTTCTCATTTATAAAGAAAAGTCCACCGGCGGCAATTCTTATCAAAAAAGCTCTGAAACTGAAAAGCGGGTCAGCTGAACCTCACAAAGAAAAAGTCGGAACCATCACTCGTGCTCAATGTGAAGAAATCGCGAAAACCAAATGGGAAGATTTGAACGCGCATGATATGGATCAGGCGGTAAAAATTATTGCCGGAACCGCGAGAAGTATGGGTGTGAAATTTGAAGGATAACTTAATTCGTGGGAGATTTGCCCTGAGAGGTAATCGCTTGAACCACTTAACCAAAATACCATGTCTAAACACGGTAAAAAGTACAAAGAAGCTTCAAAACTTATAGATGAGGAGGCTTTTTATACACTTGATGAAGCCATTGAGCTTCTCAAAAAAACTTCTACAACCAAATTTGATTCCAGCTGTGAAGTTCATTTCAATATGGGGCTGGATCCGACTCAGGCCGAGGAAAATATCCGTACAACAGTCGCGTTGCCGAACGGGACCGGTAAAGATGTTCGGGTAGTCGCATTTGTTGGGGAGGATAAGGTAAAAGAGGCAAAAGATGCGGGCGCGGTGGAGGCCGGGACCGAAGAGTTGGTGGCGAAAATCGAAAAAGGATGGCTGGAATTTGACGTAGTGGTTGCCGCTCCGGATCAGATGAAAGGGCTCGGGAAAATCGCCAAAACTTTGGGACAAAAACGCCTTATGCCGAATCCAAAAGCCGGAACTGTGACGCCGGATGTCGGGAAAACCATCGAGGCTCTGAAAAAAGGTAAGGTCGAAATTCGAGTAGATAAACAGGCAAATCTTCATAATATTTTTGGGAAGGTGGGTTTTGATGAGGCGAAGTTGAAGGAAAATTTATTGGCGATTGTAAAAGCCGTGATGGACGTCAAGCCATCTGGTTCGAAAGGGATTTACATGAAAAGCATGACGGTTACCACTTCGATGGGGCCGGGTGTGAAAGTTGATACGAAGAAGGCGATTGCGGAAGCTAGGTAGTTTGTGAATTTCTCTCCATTTCAAGAGCGGTTTCCAGCGATTTTAAACCTATTTCGAGTTGGGGATCGTTCGGTTCTTTTGTTGTGAGTCTTTGGAACCAGAGGCCCGGGGCTATTAGTGCTTTTACAAATTTATTTTTGGAAAATTTCGCGCTGAGTTTGAGATATTCGTAGGAAATTCCGGCAATGAGTGGGAGAAAAGCGAGCCTGATTGAGAGATTGGTGAGGAATGCTTCCTGTTTTGGGACAAATGTATAAACGATTATCGAGGTTACGAAAACTATGAGGATAAAACTCGTTCCGCATCTTGGATGGAATCTGGTTTGTTTTTTTGCGTGTTTCGGTTCCAGCGGGAGTTTTTTTTCGTATGTAAAAATGGATTTATGTTCAGCTCCGTGATATTCAAATACTCTTCTGAAACTTGGAATCAGTGATAGAAGAAATATGTATGAAAGGAAAATAATTGTTTTCAAAATTCCGTCGATGAGGTTGAAAACAACGTAGTTTTGTTCGATGTACGCGATTTTTCCCTGGAGGAGAGTTGTTAGTCCGAGTGGTATGAATTTAAAAAGGAAGAGACTTAGAGCGAGAGCAAGAACCAGAGAGAGAATGAATATTATTATTTCGAGGGGTTTTGATAATTTCGTCGGCTCTTTTTTTTCTTCCGGATTTTCCGAATCTTGTGGATCTTCTTCTATGGATTCATTCGCAGAAAAATTTATTGCCTGTGTTCCTATTACCATCATTTCAAATAAATTTATTACTCCGCGGAGAATCGGAATATTCAGCCATTTATATCTTTGGGTGAGAGTGCGATATGGTCTTTTTTTGATTTTAATTTTTCCGCCGGGCTTGCGGACCGCTATCGTAATGTTGTTTGGAGATCTCATCATTACGCCTTCAATTACAGCCTGGCCACCGATCGCGAAGTCTATATCTTTGTCGGCGGAGGCGGTTGCGATTGACCCGTTTAGAACTATATGTACGATTTTCTTGAAAAAACTCACTTTGTATTGTTAGACAGCAGGATATAATTTATCCTATATTCGCCAACAAATAAAGAAATATATGAAAGTTCGAATCAAACGCATAGACAATAATTTGCCGCTTCCGATTTATGAGACCGCCGGAAGTGTTGGATTTGATATTGCGGCTCGTGAGGATATTTCTGTTGCGCCGAAGGAAATCGGGATGGTGCCATCGAATTTAATTGTGGAGGTGCCAAAAGGATATATGTTGGTTGTCGCTTCCCGTTCTTCCACTCCCGGTAAAAAGGGCTTAACTCCCCCACACGGTTTTGGGATTATTGATCATGATTATTGCGGGCCGGAGGATGAGATAAAAGTTTTGGTTTACAATTCTACCGATAAGCCGGTTGAAATTGGGAGTGGGGACAAGATCGCTCAGGGAGTTTTTGTTCGGATTGATAAGTTTGAATGGGAGGAAATAGATGAAATTTCGAGTAAAAGCCGAGGTGGGTTTGGAAGTACTGATTAACATTTTTTACATGGAACGCGGAAAATTCATTACAATTTACGGGATAAATAATATCGGCAAAACCACTCATGCCAAAAAACTGGTGGAAAAGCTGGAAAAGTCCGGCCGTGAAGCTATTTATGTAAAATATCCGGTTTATGATGAGGAGCCGAGTGGTAAATTTATTGATAAAATTTTGCGAAGTAAAAAGCAGGAGATTTCCGAGGACGAGCTTCAGATGTGGTTTGTTCTTAATCGATACCAGTTTCAGCCGAAGATCGAAAGATGGCTTGAAGAAGGGCATATTGTTGTGGCGGAAGATTATATCGGAACAGGAATTGCCTGGGGAATGGCAAAAGGGCTTGATGAGCAATGGCTGGAAAATGTGAATAGCCGACTTCTGAAGGAGGATCTTTCCATTATGATGACTGGTAATCGGGATGTAAGCGCAAAAGAGGATATTCATGTCCATGAACAGGACGATAAATTGATTGAGAAATGCATTCAGACTCATGTTTATCTGGCTGAAAAGTATGATTGGAAGCGAGTTGTTTTGCAGGAGAAGATTCCAAATACCGCAAAATTAATATGGGATATAGTTGACGATTTCCTGGGATAAGATATATATTGTTCTCATGAAACTAATGGACGGGCGCAAAGTCTCAAAAGAAATTCTATTAAAGTTAAAGGATAAAGTGTCGCGGATGCATTTTGATCATATTCATCCGAAACTTGCGGTGATACTGGTTGGAAAAGATCCGGCTTCGCTCGCTTACATTAAACAAAAACAAAAGGCTTGTGCCACTACCGGTATAGAATGGGAGCAGTTTGATTATGAGCCTTCCGTTTCCACCGAAGAGTTGATTAAAAAAATCGAGGAATTGAATGCTGACGATAAGATTCACGGAATTTTAGTGCAGTTGCCTTTGCCGGAGAAGGTTTTTGCTCCGAATGTTATTCGCGCAATTGACCCGAAAAAGGATGTGGATGGATTTACCGCATACAATCTCGGAAAAATGTTTATCAGTACCGATTTTGAAGATCTGGCTCCGTGTACTCCTCTTGGAGTTATCCGGATGCTGGAACATTACGAAATTCCAATCAAAGGGCAGGAAGTTGTGATTGTCGGGCATAGTAATATTGTCGGAAAACCGCTTGCCGCCATGCTGGTCAATCGTGACGCTACTGTGACTGTGTGTCATATTCATACAAAAGATCTTGCGTCGCATACGAAGCGGGCGGATATTTTGTGTGTGGCTGTCGGCAAGGCCGATTTAATTACGGCGGACATGGTAAAAGAAGGAGCTGTTGTTGTAGATATTGGAATAAATAAACTTGATGATGGTCGGCTGGTTGGTGACGTGGATTTCGAAAATGTTAGTGAGAAGGCTTCATTCATTACTCCTGTTCCGGGAGGCACCGGACCGATGACTGTGGCTTGTTTAATGGAAAATACTGTAGCCGCTGCGAAACGTTTAAATAACTTAAACCCTTAAATATATGTGCGGAGTTGTTGGAATTTTAGGACATGATTATGTTGCTCAGGATATGTACGATGCCTTAGTCACTTTGCAGCATCGTGGGCAGGATGCGGCCGGTATTATTTCTTTTAACGGCAGATTCCATACCCGTAAAGATTTTGGACTTGTGCGTGATGTTTTTCATACACGTCACATGAAACGTCTTCAGGGTTATGCGGCTGTAGGCCACACTCGTTATCCAACTATTGGAAAAAATGTGTTGGAAGATGTTCAGCCATTTCTTGGGCCCGCGCCTTTTGGTGTTGTGCTTGCTCATAATGGAAATGTTTATAATGCTCCTGAGTTACGGGAAGAGATTTTCACGAAGGATCATCGGCTTGTAAATAGTGATTGTGACGCCGAGGTTCTTTTAAATTTATTGACCAAAGCCTTGACCAAGCAAAATCCGGATCATTTGAAGCCGGAGCATGTGTGGAAAGCGGTTGAGAGCGTGCATAAGAGGGCAAAGGGTTCTTATAGTACTGTTGCTTATGTGGCAAAACAAGGAATGATTGCTTTTCGTGATCCTTATGGGGTCCGGCCTCTTGTTATGGGCAAGCGGACTTCCGGTCTTGCCACTGATTATATTTTTGCTTCTGAATCCGTAACTCTTGATATTCTCGGTTTTGAACTTATTGGTGATGTCGGACCGGGGGAAGCGGTCTTCATTGATGAAAAAGACAGAAAAGTTTATAGAAAAAGGATTACCAGACGGACTCATATTCCTTGTATTTTCGAATATGTATATTTTGCCCGTCCGGATTCGATTTTGGATGATATTTCTGTTCATAAATCGCGTGTGAGGATGGGGCGTAAACTTGCTGTTAAAATTAAAAAAGCGAAACTTGATATCGATGTGGTAATACCGGTTCCCGATTCTTCCCGGACTGCCGCTCTTGCTATTGCCGAAGAATTGGACATTCGATACACCGAAGGTCTTATAAAAAATCGGTATATTGGGCGAACTTTTAAAATGCCGGGACAAAAAATTCGAAAAAAATCGATCAGATATAAATTGAATCCGATGAAACTCGAGCTTGAAGGAAAGAAAATCCTTCTGATTGACGATAGTATTGTTCGTGGAAATACTTCTCGTAGGATCGTCCAGATGATGCAGGATTCCGGTGCCAAGAAGATTTATTTTGCTTCTTATTATCCTCCTGTTAAGCACACCTGTCCTTATGGAGTAGACATTCCAACAAAAGAGGAACTGATTGCTCATGAGCTTTCTGTAGATGAAATTTGCAAATCGATTGGCGCGGACAAGCTTTTCTATGCTGACATAAAAGATGTTTTCGATTCTTGCATAAAAGGGAATAAGAATATGAAAGATATGTGTATGGCTTGTGCGGATGGGAAATACAAGACCGGTGTTACCGAAAAAGAACTTTTGGCGCATGCCAGTGATCGATCGACCTCTCGTATTTGTGCGTCATTGGATGAAAGAAGCGATCAGGATCAACAACTTAATTTGGTTTAAATCATGGCTGTGAAAAAAGTTTTACTGATCGGGAATGGGGCGCGCGAGCATGTTATGGCGGAGGCTTTGAAGCGGAGTCGGTATCACGTTGAGTTATATGTGGTTGGTAGCGCGGTGAATCCGGGGATTCGTGAGCTGGCGGCTGAATATTTGGTGGCTGATGTTTGCGATAAAAATGCAATCGGTGAATTTGCCTCGCGTGTGCGGCCGGATTTTGCGGTGGTGGGGCCGGAGGCCCCAAAAGAGGCGGGCATTGTCGATATGTTGTTGGAGCTGGAAATTCATAGTGCCAGTCCCCTGCAGACTGTTGGTCGTTTGGAATCTTCGAAATCTTATACTCGTGACTTGCTCGAAAAACATCAGATTCCCGGGAATCCCAAGTTTCGCGTTTTTTATAACGAGGAAGGTCTTGAGGATTTCTTTTTGGAATTGGGTGATGATTTTGTGGTGAAGGCGGATGGTTTGAAAGGTGGAAAAGGTGTAAAGGTGAGCGGTGATCATTTGAATGGAATGGAGGAAGGACTTGAATATGCCCGTTCTTGTCTTTTGGAAAGCGGGCGGGTTATTGTCGAAGAAAAATTGATTGGTCAGGAGTTTAGTCTAATGAGTTTCTGCGATGGAACTTATGTGGTTGATATGCCTGCCGTCCAAGATCATAAACGCGCTTTTGAGGGTGATAAAGGTCCGAATACCGGTGGAATGGGTTCTTACAGCTGTGAAAATCATTTACTTCCATTTTTGAATATTTCCGATGTGCATGAAGCGAGTGATATGAATCAGAGGGTGGCGAAAGCTTTGTTTGAGGATACCGGTTCTTATTTCAAGGGTGTGATGTATGGTGGATTTATTGTTACCCGGGACGGAGTCCGCCTTATTGAATACAATGCTCGTCTTGGAGATCCCGAGGCGATGAATGTTTTGCCTTTGTTGAAGGGCGATTTTGTGGATATTTGTGAGGGAATTATTAATAAAACCCTGGATCAGGTTGATATAGAATTCGAGAAAAAAGCGACCGTTTGCAAATATGTTGTACCGGAAGGATATCCGGACAAGCCTGTTAAAGGCGAAAAGATAGAAGTTGGTGAAATTCCGGAAGGAGTCCGCACATATTATGCTTCCGTTGATCAAAGAGAAGATGGTTTGTATCTCAGTGGGTCGCGAGCGATTGCTTTTGTGGGAGTGTCGGACACTTTGGAGGAGGCTGAAAGACTTGCTCAGAGTGCTGTAGGATCTGTGAAAGGTCCTGTTTTCCACAGAAAAGATATAGGAACAAAGGAGTTGATAGATAAGAAAGTGGAGATGATGAAGTCTATAAGATAATTCCCTCTACTTTTTCAGTTTCCTTTTTGCGTCTGAAATAACTTTTTTTGCCGTTTTTTCCGCTTTTTTTGCTGTGTTTTTTATCTTTTTGCGTGTGCCTGCCGATACATGAGATTTGTATGCTTTCATGGCGTCTTTTTTGGCTTTTTTCGCGTATTTTCCAAGTTTTTTCTTTCCTTTTTTATATTCATCGCTGTCCGAGACTTCTTCGTAACATTCTTTGCATGTATCCCCTATGTCTTTCCCCATTCCGACTAAAGTATCTTTTACCGCTCCGAGTCCCGTTCCTCCTTCATCCACTTCGTCTTTTATATCTCCGCGAATGTCTTTTCCTTTTTTTGGAGAAAACAGAATTCCCAGCCCAACTCCAGCCAGAAGCCCTGCAACTAGTGCTTTTAGACCTTTAAACATATTGATGAGGGTTAAATTTTTAGCTTTATTATAGTAACAAGGTTGCGAAAAAAAGACCATAAAAAAAACCGTTGGCACAGAATTCGCTTGCGTGGATTGTTTTGGACAGACAGAGAAAAATCCGCTTGCGCGGATTTTTCTGCCCTCCAATATTCTTTTGATACTACTAGTTTGTATCATATATTTATCGTATTTGTCAACCCAAACCCTCTATTTTCGTAATTCCAACAAATTCTTTACACCCATTTTCTTCAAAAGTTTTCTCAAACGATATATCGGCAAGCCGACAACATTAAAATAATCCCCTTCGATCCGTTTCACAAATAGTGAACCCAAACCCTGAATCGCATATCCCGCGGCCTTATCTTCTCCTTCGCCCGAATCCAAATAAGCCTCAATTTCCGATTCCTCCAGCCTGTCCATAGTTATCAGAGTTGTTTCTACAGCGGTAATCGCGCGCTTCTTGTCGGAATCCATCACACAAATTCCCGAAATTACCTTGTGTGTGGTGTTGCTAAGAAGTCGCAGAATCCGCTTTGCGTCTTCCCTGTCTTTCGGTTTATTTATAATGTGATCCTGAAATACGCCCACGGTGTCGACACCAATGACAAGCGCGTTCCTATAATGGCGGGCTACATCCTGGGCCTTGCCAAGAGCATTGTGAGTCACCAGTTCTTCGGGCGTGAGATGTGTGTCTTTTTCCTCAAAATCGCTTGGATGCACCATAAAGTCGAGCCCCAGGTCTTGAAGAAGCTCCTTTCTACGCGGGCTTTTTGACGCTAAAACCAGTTGTTTTTTATGTTTCATTGACTTTGTGGCTTTGAATAGATAAAATCTCACCGCTAATTATTATATTAAACGAAAAAAAATGCCAATTATAAAATCTGCAAAAAAGCGAATGAAACAAAATATTAAGCGTCGTGCGCGTAATTTTCCTGTTCGAAGTGAGCTTAAAAGTTTGGTAAAGAGGGAGCTTTTGATGATAAAAGATGGGAAGGTGGAGGAAGCCGTGAAGTTTTTGCCGGAAGTTTATTCGGTTATTGATATGGCCTGCAAGAAAAATATTCTTCATCCAAATAATGCGGCCAGGAAGAAATCCAGGTTGGCGCGGGCTTTGAATGAATTGCAGGGTGGGGGTGGGGAGAAGGCTGTTGCCGGCGATGAGAGCAAGGCGGGTGCGGTGAAAGCTGAGAAGAAAGTTGAAGCGAAAGTTGAGGAGAAAGCTGAGGAGAAAGCTGAGGAGAAAGCTGAGGAGAAAGCGACGGCTGAAGTAGCGGCTGAGTAATGCTAGATTTTGGTTTTGCTTTGGTGTGGAAATTATATTAGAATTGCGGGCGTACCTGTTACGTTCGCTTTTTGAAAAATGGGCCTGTAGCTCAGGGGTTAGAGCAGTCGGCTCATAACCGATTGGTCGTTGGTTCAAATCCAACCAGGCCCACCAAAAAACATTTTTTCATCGTGGGGCATTAGCTCATCCGGCTAGAGCGCTTGCATGGCATGCAAGAGGCGAGCGGTTCAAGTCCGCTATGCTCCACCAAACTGAAATCTGCTTTGAAACCTTGACAACTTTTAATTAAACACTATAAAGTTTAATTCTTCTCTTAATAATTTGAATTGATTTTTGATCGGATTCAAATTTTAGGGAAATGTGGCTTGAAATCAGGGAATTGATACTAAAGCCGGTTATCTAGGTTCCTTTAATTAAAGTGATCTGGTTAACTGGCTTTAGAGCAAAGGAGGCCTTTATGCGGAAATTTCTCAGTAAGCTGTGGCACAACAATAGAGATATATGGATACCATTGCTGACCGCGATTGTAATCGCGGCAATAGGGATTGCCATCGCCTTGACCAATCACGTCAATCCTATCAGCATCTGGCTCAAGGAGTTTTATGGCGTATCTCCCCCTTAACTCTCTGATTGAAGCTCACCAACACAACAGGCCCTGTGTATATGCACAGGGTCTGCCTTCCATATGTAATATTTTATTTGTCGATATTTTTTGATGTAACAACTTGGGGGTTGACACGTTTACTGTTTTCTGGTATAAATATAGGCTTTTTGATCTTTAAAAATAAGCATAGTAGTTAGGCATCTATCCTCTAGCTTAAGGCGGAATTTGCACTCGCAATGTTCTTTCTTACTTGAGAATAGTTGTCCTGATTACTAACTGCAATTCCGAGCTGAAATTTGATTGAAACTTAGATGTTTTGGTCGGATTTCAGTTCGGAAGAAACTTTTTTCAGAAACCTCACTCGCTAGGAGAAAATCATGACGAGAGTGAAAGCAATGGTTCTGGACCTCATTTCCACTTCGGTGTTTCCCGACGGGAAAACCACCATGGTCGCTACGGGCTCCAAGCCCATCGACTGTTCCCAGTCGGAGACCGTCGAGAATGAGGGGCGCCCCCGGCGCCCCATCATCGAGGACGAGCCCCAGCTGGAGATCGTCGCAACCGAAACTCTGGACCAGCGCAATGAGCGCCGTCTCCGTGAGCTCAGGGATTTGGGAGCCTTCACAGGCCTCTAAGCCTACGGCTCCACACGCAGTTAGTTAGGATTTGTCCCTCGTGTCATGTACACGGGGGACTTTTTTATAAAGATTTATCGTCCCACCACCTGATGAATTAATTTCTGACCTTTTAAAAATCTTTTAATTGACGTACATCCTTCTTTTATCATGTTTTTCATGGAGTCATCAGCATAGAAGGCGATATGGGGAGTTATTATTACTCCTGGTAATTTTAAAATTTCTTTTGAAAGTTTGATATTTTTTTCGTGTTCTATCACGTCCAGCGCGACATCTTGAAACTTCCCTTTTTTGATAGCTTTAATAAGCGCTTTTGTATCGATCAATTCTCCTCTTGCAGTGTTTATCAAAACCGCTCCATCTTTCATTTTTGCTATAGATGTCGCGTTTATCATGTGTTTTGTGGAAGGGAAAAGTGGCAAATGAAGCGTTATTATGTCTGATTTTTTCCAGATATCATTTAATGATCTGACATATTTGAAATTAATTTTCTTTGCCATTGCTTTGTTTGG
>JAUVQE010000023.1 GCA_030598325.1 Nitrospirota bacterium
GTAATAATCGCCCTGTTTTTCTTACTTCGCGGTTGTGACGTAGATAAAAAATCTCAGGAAGAATCCGCCGAAGAACTTACGGAAGAAACAGTTGATGTAGATATGTACAGAGATTCTTTCGTTTATGCCAATACTGAATTCACCTGCGAAATTGTCCAAAATCCGGAGCTCGCCGAGGACGAAGAGGAAATGAAGCAAATTCTGGACAAGGCATATAAAAAATATGGATTCCCGACAGACGATGACGCGATGATGATTGAAATTCTCGATAAATACGAAAACGACAGTGAAGTAATAGAGGAAATTAAGACAAATGTTTCTGAATGTAAACAATTATGAAAAAACTGGTTGAATGCATTCCAAATTTCAGTACAAGCAACGAAAATATCGTCAAAAAAATTGTCGAAGAAATTAAACAAGTCCCCAAAATTCAAATCCTGGACATAAATCGCGACAAAGACCACAACCGCAGTGTGATCACTTTCACAGGTGAACCGGAAAGCGTAATCGAAGCAATGTTTCAGGCAACCGGCACTGCCGCAAAACTCATCGACCTCACAAAACACAAAGGAGTCCATCCCCGAATAGGCGCAACAGACGTTATTCCATTAATCCCCATTAAAAACATCACTTATAAAGAATGCGTGGCACTCGCGAACAAACTTGGCAAAAGAATCGGCAAAGAATTAAAAATTCCAATTTATCTTTATGAGAAAACGGCAAAAACCACCGAAAGAAAAAATCTGGCGAACATAAGATCGGGAAAAATATCCGGCAAACCGGACTTCGGCCCGGAAAAGCCCGGAAAAGCCGGAGCAACAGCAGTCGGAGTTCGGGATTTCCTAATCGCATTCAATATAAACCTAAAATCAAACAATCTCGAAACCGCAAAAAAAATCGCAGGAAAAATCAGAAAACTCCCCGCTGTAAAAGCTCTCGGCCTTCCACTCAAATCCCGCAAAATAGTCCAGATCTCAATGAACCTCACAAACTACAAAAAAACTTCTCCCCTCCAGGCATTCAAAGCAGTCCAAAAAGAGGCTCGCCGCTCCGGAATCGAAATTCTCGAAAGCGAACTGATCGGTCTCGCCCCAAAAAACTCCATGCCAAAAAACCCAAAAGTCGCACTCCTCCTAAAAAACCTGAAAGCACACCAACTCGTAGACTTCAAAAAACTCTAATCAAAAGTTGACTTTTCCCCCTTATTAACCGATAATACTCCTCGCTCTTAAACAAGTTTGAGTGATCGCTGGCCCGTCATATGATGAGTCAGAGGAAAGTCCGAGCACCATGGGAAATCGTAGCCGGTAACACCGCGTCGTAAAACCCATAACCAAAGGTTTTATAGGGAAAGTGCCACAGAGACTATACTATCCGTCTTCCAACCCGCCTCAGGCGGGCTAACTAGGATGGAGAAAGGTGAAAAGTCCACCTCAGGTGGAACAAGCCCTTCGGGGCAAGTTGGTAAACCCTACGAGGTCGCAAGGTGAGATGGACGAGTATGTTTGCCGCCCAAATGTATCCATACTCTCTCACCGCTCGAGCCGCCATTGGCGGCCTAGATAGATGATCACCAGTTGCGTAGCGAAGCGAAAGCAACTCTACCCAACTAGACAAAACTCGGCTTATGATAACTGGTTTAGGAGCGAACTTGTTATTCTTAAGTACATGAAACGTAGCGAAATCGCATTCGGCATCATCAAAATCCCCGTCGACTTCATCATGACATTCGCCGCCTTTATCGCCGCGTACGAACTCAGATTGATTACAGAACCAATAAGCTGGATCTCAAAACCAATAGATTACAGCGTTCTCCCAACACAAATTGAATACATATATTTCAGCATTACAGTCGCAATAGCACTGGTTGCGGTATTCGCGCTCGGAAAAATGTATAACCTAAAAACCACACACAAATTCTCCAAAGAAACAAAACGTGTAGTAACGCTTTGCGGAATCTGGATAATGCTGATTATTACATACTTCTTTTTCACACGTACATTCCCCTTCTCCAGACTCGCGATCATCTATTCATGGACATTAACATTCATATTGGTGACAGTGGGAAGAGCATTTATCAGATTAATCCAAAACGCATTTCTACGCGCGGGAATCGGAAAACGGCGCCTCCTCTTCATTGGAAACAACGGCGTAACCAACGAACTCAGCAAAACCCTCAATCTTGACCTAAGCTACAAAATTGTAGGTTTAATCGGCAAAACAACACCAATAACCGATATCAAAAACCTCGGCTCAATCAGCCAACTCGAATATATTCTCAAAAAACGAAAAATTGACGAAGTAATCCAGACTAAATCGGATATGACAGAAGCCCAGGCGGAAAATATTCTGGAATTATGTGATCTTAACCATATCAGCTACCGGTTTACACCCGATCTGGTTGATGTAAGAAAAACCAATATTGAAATAGAAACGCTCGGCTCAATCCCGGTAATAAACCTAAAGCCAACACCACTCGACGGATGGGGAAAAGTAATAAAAAGAACTCTGGATATCGTGGGGGCGACACTCGGCCTTGTCCTGCTGTCCCCCATTTTCCTGATCACGGCAATCGCGATAAAAATCGATTCCAAAGGACCAATAATTTTCTCCCACCTCGATGACGGCTCATCTGTAAAACGCGTCGGACAGCGCGGAAAACTTTTCAAATTCTACAAATTCCGCTCAATGCAAGAAAAAACCGACTCAAAAAGATATTCCGATTTGGCGCACAAAAACACCCGCAAAGACGGCCCGCTGGTTAAAATTAAAAACGATCCGCGAGTTACGAAAGTGGGGCGCTTCATTAGAAAATATTCAATCGACGAACTCCCACAACTCTACAACGTACTCGTCGGCAACATGAGCCTGGTCGGCCCGCGCCCACACCTCCCCGAAGAAGTCGCCAAATATGAGAAACACCACAGATTCATTCTAACTATAAAACCGGGCTTAACCGGCCTCCCACAAACCTCAGGCCGTAGCGATTTAAGCTTCGAAGAAGAAGTCAAACTAGACCGATACTACATCGAAAACTGGTCCCTCTGGCACGACATCAAACTCATATTCAAAACAATAGGGGTAATTTTAAAAGGACATAAGGAATAATTAGTGCTAAAATCCTCTCGTGTAATTCAACAAAAATGATCAGAAAATTAATAAACAAGCTCCTCGGAGACCAAAACGAGAAAGCATTAAAGAAAATTCATCCACTGGTCGACGAAATCAAAATGGTCGAAGAAGGATATAAAGATAAGATAAAAGACCAAAAAGACGTACTGGCAAAAACAGAAGAATTCAAAAAACGCCTCAAGAACGGCGAAACCACAACAGACCTGCTCCCCGAAGCATTCGCGTTGGTCAAAACCGCATGCAAGCTTCTGATGGGCAAGAAATGGGAAGTCCGGGGAAAGGAAACAGAATGGAATATGATCCCATACGACGTTCAATTAGTCGGAGGAGTCGTCCTGCATCAGGGAAACATTGCCGAAATGAAAACAGGTGAAGGAAAAACCCTCGTCTGCACAATGTCGGTATATCTAAACGCTTTAACCGAAAAAGGAGTGTTTGTCGTAACCGTAAATGACTACCTCGCCCACCGTGACGCGGAATGGATGGGAGGATTATATAACTATTTGGGCTTGAGCGTTGGGGTAAGCGTCCATGGAATGAATCAGGAAGAAAAAAAGACAGCTTATGAATGCGATATTACCTACGGAACAAATAACGAATTTGGATTCGACTATTTGAGGGACAATATGACCACAAATCCGAATAATATAGTCCAACGGAATCTTCATTATGCGATTGTAGACGAAGTAGACTCAATCCTAATTGATGAAGCCAGAACTCCACTTATAATCTCCGCTCCGATCGAAGAATCAACCGCAAAATACCAACAATATTCCAGAATGGTAGGGGAACTTCAGGAAAATACACATTACGACGTGGATGAAAAAACAAAATCCACCACCCTAACAGAAGAAGGAATCGCCAAAATGGAACAACTTCTGGGAGTCGAAAATATCTACACTGAAGCAGGATTTTCCGAAGTACATCATATAGAACAGGCTTTGCGCGCACAAAATTGCTACAAAGCCGACGTCGATTATATGATAAAAGAAGACCAGATCATGATAATCGATGAATTTACCGGCCGCTTAATGCCAGGCCGAAGATTTTCTCAAGGCCTGCACCAGGCAATCGAGGCAAAAGAGAACGTAGAAGTAAAAAGAGAATCAAAAACACTGGCAACAGTAACTTTTCAGAATTACTTCCGAATGTTTGATAAACTAGCCGGAATGACAGGTACAGCCGTCACTGAAGCCGAAGAATTCTATCAAATCTACGGATTGGAAACATTGGTAATCCCAACAAACAAACCGATAATCAGAGACGATAAACAAGACTCCATATATAAAACACAACAAGGAAAATACAAAGCAATCGGTAAAAAAATCAAAGAATTACATGATAAAGGGCAACCTATGCTTGTTGGAACAATCAGCGTGGAAAAATCCGAACTCATAAGCAAATTGCTAAAAGTCGAAGGTGTCCCTCACAATGTTTTAAACGCGAAACACCACGAACGTGAAGCCGAGATAATTGCAGAAGCAGGTCAAAAAGGCGCGATAACCATTGCTACAAATATGGCGGGTCGCGGAACGGACATCAAACTTGGCGATGGCGTAAAAGATTTAGGTGGCCTCTTTGTACTTGGAACAGAACGACATGAGGCCCGCCGTATCGACAACCAGCTCCGTGGACGTTCCGGACGTCAGGGAGATGAGGGAGCAAGCCAATTCTTCGTATCTATGGAAGATGAATTAATGCGACTTTTCGGAGGTGAGAAAATCAAAAACATGATGAACTTCCTAAAATTCCCGGAAGACATGCCAATCGAAAACGCCATAATCTCAAGATCAATAGAAAGTGCGCAAAAGAAAGTGGAAGGCCGTAATTTCGACATCAGAAAACACCTGGTCGAATATGATGACATCATGAACGTACATAGAGAACTTGTTTACAAACAACGACAAAAATTCCTCAAAAAAGAAGACGTTAGTGAAGATATAGAAAAATTAATTACAGAAACAGGAGAAATCATCGTCAGAAACCACACCGAAGCCCGACCGGCAAAACAATGGGATTATAAAGAAATCCATGAAGCGATAACCGCAATTCATAAAGATGAAAAAAATCCGTTTGAACTAAAAAATATTGAACAAATCAAAGATCAAGACGAACTAATTGAAAAAGCTCAAAATTACCTGACCTCCGCATACAAAAACAGAGAAGAAATACTACCCGAACCCAAACTAATGAGAGGAATCGAAAAAGCCGTATACCTAAGAGCCACAGATGTCCTCTGGAAAGACCACATCGACGCCATGACAAGACTCCGTGAAAACGTAGCATTCTCAGGCTACGCCCAAAAAGACCCATTAACGGAATACAAAGCCCAATCATACGAAATGTTCGAAGAATTGCTCGCAATGATGCGAAACAACACTATAAACACATTATTCAAAATCAATCTCGACAAAGCAGTCCCAATGGAAATGTTAAGAAAAGCCGAATCAACAAATCTCCGTACAAACGAAAATCAAATCACGTCACCTCTATCCGGAGAAAGAAAGGGAGCAGTAGTAAGCTCACAATCTGTAACCCGAAACACCCTCGACACCGATTCCGACAACCCGGTAATAATAAAAACCAGCGCCGGAACATCAATTCAAGAAACTTCAATCCCAAAAGTCGGCCGAAACGAACCCTGCCCCTGTGGCTCCGGCAAAAAATACAAAAAATGCCACGGCAAACCAATCTAAATTTAATTTGCAAATCCCTATACGGAGTGGTAATTTTTAAGCATGGCACATCGAATTGAAGTCTATACCAAAGTCAATGACACCAGGTCTGAAATAATGAAAAAGAAATTGACCTCTTTGGGCTTTTCCATAAACGAATCAAAAGTTGCCGACGTCTACACCATCAACAAAGATTTTAATCAGGATGAATTGGACCGCATCGCCAAAACTTTATCCAACCCCGTTTCCCAAACATACTTAATCGATCAACCAAATAAAGAAATCGAATTCGATTTTGCTCTGGAAATAGGATTCCTCCCCGGAGTAACCGACAATGAAGCGCATACCGCCAAAGAAACAATCGAGGATCTTCTCAAAACCAAATTCGAAGACGAACAAAGCGTCCACACAACCAAACTGACTTTCATAAAAGGCACAAATTTAACCGAAAAACAAATCCAACAAGCGGGCGAATCCCTCGCAAACAAATTAATCCAACGAATCCACGTAAAATCTCACGACCAATTTGAAAAAGACAATGGAATGGACTTAAATATCCCGAAGGTAAACTTAAAACCACACCCAAAAGCGGACAAAATAGACCTAAACATTCCCGAAGAAGAACTTTTGAAACTCGGAAAAAAAGGCATCCCGAATAAAGACGGCACAAGACGCGGCCCATTAGCACTCGACAAAGAATATCTCCACACAATCAAAGCATATTTTGAAAAAGAAGGTCGACAACCAACAGACATCGAACTCGAATCCCTCGCCCAAACCTGGTCCGAACATTGCAAACACACCATCTTCGCCGCAAAAATCGACGACAACGAAGAAGGCCTATACAAAGGCTATATCAAAAAAGCCACCAAAGAAATCAGAAACAAAAAAGGCGACAAAGACTTCTGCGTTTCGGTGTTCAAAGACAACTCGGGAGGAATTATTTTCGATGAAAACTGGGTCATCACAGACAAAGCCGAAACCCACAATTCACCCTCGGCCCTCGACCCATTAGGCGGCGCGGTTACAGGAATTGTCGGCGTAAACAGGGACACAATCGGCTTCGGACTGGGCGCAAAACCCATCATAAACAAATACGGCTTCTGCGTCGGCTACCCGGATGACGAAGAACCGCTTTACAGAAACAAAGAACACACCGAACGTGCTCTCTCCCCAAAAAGAATCTTCGAAGGAGTAATCGACGGAGTAAACACGGGAGGAAACCAATCCGGCATTCCGACACCACAGGGATTTGTATATTTTGACGATGGATATAAAGGAAAACCGCTCATTTTCGTGGGAACAGTCGGCCTCATCCCGCGTGAAGTAAACGGAAAACCAAGCTGGGAAAAACAGGCAAAACCCGGAGACAAAGTAGTTGTAATCGGAGGAAGAGTGGGACAAGACGGAATCCACGGAGCAACATTTTCATCAGAAGCGCTCTCCGCAGGTTCACCCGCAACAGCAGTCCAAATCGGCGACCCGATAACCCAGAAAAAACTCTCGGACGCAATTGTAAAAGAAGCCCGCGACCTCGACCTGTACAATTCAATCACAGACTGCGGAGCGGGAGGAATATCCTGCTCAGTCGCGGAAATGGCAAAAGAATGTGGCGGATGCATCGTTGAACTGGATAAAGTCCCATTAAAATATCCGAATCTGGAACCATGGAAAATATGGATTTCAGAATCACAGGAAAGAATGACATTCGCAATTCCACCGGAAAAATTGGACACTTTCATGAAACTGATGGAAAAACGAGGAGTTGAGGCAAAAGTCATCGGAGAATTCAACGATACTGACAGATGTGTCATCAATTTCAACGGAGAAACCATCATGGATTTAGAAATGGACTTCCTTCACGACGGACTTCCACGAAAAGAAATCACAACCACCTACACACAAAAACAACACGAAGAACCATTCGCGGAAAAACCCGAAAATCTCACAAAAACTCTCCTCGATATGATTTCCCGCCCGAACCTCTGCAGTTATCAGTTCATTTCATATCAATACGACCACATAGTTCAGGGAGGCGCGGTAATCGGACCACTACAAGGCAAAGGAAAAATAAACGGACCCAGTTCCGTAACAAAACCATTCCCGGACACAGAAAAAGCAATTGTCTGCTCCCAAGGAATCACCGCAAAATACTCACACATCGACACATACCATATGGCGGCATGCGCAATCGACACAGCCGTCAGAAATATAATCGCGACAGGCGGAGATCTACAACACACAGCCCTTATGGACAATTTCTGCTGGTGCAGTTCAAACGAACCGGAACGCCTCGGACAACTAAAATCAGCCGCGCAAGCCTGTTACGACTACGCAACCAAATACGAAACACCTTATATTTCCGGAAAAGACTCAATGTTCAACGACTTCAAAGGTTTTGATTCACAAGGAAATCCAATAAAAATCTCAGTTCCACCAACACTCTTAATTTCCTCAACCTCAGTCATTTCCGACGCGACCAAATCAATTTCCATAGACCCAAAATTCCCGAATGATCTTGTTTACATCATCGGAGAAACCGCCATAGAACTCGGAGCAAGCGAATATTTCGAATATCTGGAAAAAGGAAAATACGGAAATTCAGTTCCGAAAGTTGATGCGGAAAAAGCGCTCAAAATGTACCGAAAATTTCAGGAAGCAACGGAAAAACGCTTAATCGCCTCCGCCCTCTCACCTTCAGCCGGAGGAATCGGGATAACATTAGCCAAAAAAGCCATGGCGGGACAACTCGGAATGGAAATCGACCTGACCAAAATTCCAAAATCGCAGGATATAAACCGCGAAGACTACCTGCTTTTCTCAGAATCACAAACAAGATTCATTGTCACCATTAATCCAGACAAAAAAGAAGAATTCGAAACCTTATTCGCACAAATCCCACACGCGCAAATCGGAAAAATTACAGAAAACGATAAATTCACACTCAAAGGATTCAACGGATCAAACATCGTCGACACCGACATCAAAACATTAACCGAAAATTACAAACGGACTTTTAACAGTTACTAAATGAAACCAAAAGCAATCATCCTCACAGGCTACGGAATAAACTGCGAAGAAGAAACCGCATGGTGTTTTGAAAAAACCGGAGGAGAAGCCGAAATAGTTCACATAAACGACCTGATCGAAAATCCAAACCGCCTTTCGGATTACCAAATCCTCGCGATACCCGGCGGATTTTCATACGGAGATGACACCGGTTCCGGAAACGCTTACGCAAACAAAATAAAAAACAATCTCACAGAACAAATCATAAACTTTGCAAAACAGGACAAATTAATAATCGGAATCTGCAACGGCTTCCAGATTCTCGCCAACACAGGCCTGGTTCCTGCAATCGACGATAAATATGGAGAAAGACAGGTCGCATTAATGCGCAACAAAACAGCAAGATACGAATGTAGATGGACTTGGCTCAAAAATACATCAAAAAAATGTGTCTGGACCCGCGACATCGACCTGCTCCATCTCCCGGTCGCCCACGGAGAAGGAAATTTTTACGCGGAATCGGAAATTCTCAATAAAATCAAAGAAAATGATCAAGTCGCGTTCAAATACGTAAACGAAGACAGCTCCCCCGCAAATCAAAAATTCCCAATAAATCCAAACGGCGCATTGGAAGACATCGCGGCGATAACAGATCCAAGCGGACGAATTTTGGGAATGATGCCACACCCCGAAAGATTCCTCGCCTTCACCAACGAAGAAGGTTGGGAATTAAAAAAAGAGCGCCTCATCCGCGAAGGTTCCGCCCTCCCAAAAGATGGCGAAGGTTTAAAAATCTTCAAAAACGCTGTACAATACTTCCTGTAAATCGCATAAAATGGAAGTAAGAATCGTAAAACAAGACAAAGGAGCAGGTTTCCTCTCAAAAGTGACAGGAGTACTCTTCGGAGTATTCCTAACCAGCGTAATCTTCGCGATAGCAATCCGCCTGTTCGAAGAAATCGGCCTCTACGCCGGCCTCGCCTTAACAATCATACTCACAATCCTCGGCTTCCTCTACACAAAACCCCGCACCACCCTCCGAATGATAACCTGGGGCATAGCCGCAACAGTGGTACTCGGAACAATCCTCTACATTGTAGGAGTGGTAATAATTTCGAATTTATTGGAAGGATTTTAACCAATCAAAATCTTCCTCGGCTTGGCTCCATCAGCCGGACCGACAATTCCATTATCCTCCAATAAATCAACCAAGCGAGCCGCTCTGGCATATCCCACCTTCAAACGCCTCTGAAATAGCGAAGCCGAAGCTTTACGCGTCTCCTGCACCAGCTGAAAAGCCGTCTCATACAAAACATCGTCGTCAGACCCCGCTTTCGAATCTGGAATACCATTCAACCTCTCCTTGGCGGTCTCATTAGAAGTAATACTATCATTATATTCAGGCTCAATAGTCAGCTTAATTCGATTCGTCACACGTTCAATTTCATCGGTCGAAACAAAAATTCCCTGAATACGGGTAGGTTTATTCTTTCCGGGCGGTAAATACAACATATCCCCTTTGCCAACCAGATCCTCAGCCCCGATTCCATCCAGAATAGTTCTGGAATCAATAGAACTGCTCACCGCAAAAGCTATCCTGCAAGGAATATTTGCCTTAATCAAACCCGTAATTACATCAACAGAAGGTCTCTGGGTCGCGATAATCAAATGAATTCCAACAGCCCGCGCCATCTGAGCAATTCTACAAATCGCCGCCTCAACCTCCCTACCGGCAGCCATCATCAAATCCGCAAGCTCATCAATCACAACAACTATCCTCGGCATCTTCGGAGCATCACCAAGATCATTAAATTCACTAATATTCCTGACTTTCTTATCATGCAGTTCCCCATACCGACGCGTCATTTCCGCAACCACCCACCGCAAACTCACAGCAGCCTTCTCCGGATCGGTAATCACCGGAGTAAGAAGATGCGAAATATTATTGTAAGAACTAAGCTCTACCCTCTTCGGATCAATCATAATAAATCTAAGATCCTGCGGAGAATTTTGATAAAGCATCGAACAAAGGAAAGTATTCATCGCCACCGATTTACCACTTCCTGTCGCACCCGCGATCAACATATGAGGCATTGTCTCCAGATTCGCGATAACAGGCCTGCCCGAAACATCACGCCCAAGCGGTAAAGTAAGTTTTGACTTCGCATCCGTAAACTCAGAACTTTCCATAATTTCACGAAGATAAACAATGGCCCTATAAGTATTCGGCACCTCGATCCCCACCAAAGCCTTCCCCGGAATCGGCGCCTCAATACGAATCCTCTCCGCCGCCAAAGCCAACGCCAGGTCATTCTTCAACGTCGTAATTTTCGACAACTTCACCCCCTCGTGAGGTTTCAGAGTATATTGGACAACAGTCGGCCCCACATTCACCTCTTTCATAGTAATATCAATCCCAAACTGCATTAGCTTCGCCTTAATCTTATCCGCGTTTTCCCGCAAAATATCCTCATCAATTTCAATATTACTGTCCCCCACCTTCAATAAGTCCAAAGACGGGAACTCCCATTCAAAATCATCATCAACCTGCTCCACCCCTTTATCAAGCGATTCCTCCACATCCGAACCATCATTTTTCTTGATCGCGCCCCCCTCGCCTGAAGCCTCTCCCGGAACAACTTCCACCGACCCATGAGCTTTTATCTTATTTTTATGAATTAAAATCTCGGGAACACCATCCTCTTCATCCTCTTCTTTGAAAATTCCCCTCGCCGTTCTTCCTCTTGAAGCCTTTTCCTTCGCCACTTCAATCTTAATTTCCGGAATAATCGCCCTCATAATCTCCCCCAACGAAAGTTCAAACAAAAGCAGCATGGAAATCAAAAAAGTCGCCGCAAAAATAATAGTCGCCGCAATTCTCCCAACTCCCGCAACCTCAAGCAAAAGGAAATTCGTAACAAAACCTATATATCCCCCATATTTCCCCAAAACCGCATAATCATGAAGTTTCTCAATTGGAACAGACAAATGAAATATACTTAATATGGAAACAATAAAAAGCGCCAGTCCTAAAATCCTAGCAGCCCCAAAATGAACCTTTTTCGAAATAAACAACATCGCCGAAATCAAAATAAAGACCCCCGGAACCACATAAATCCCCCACCCAAGCACAGGCTCAAGCAAATTCACCCAACCATCACCTATTATCCCAAAAGCCCCCTGCAAACTCAAAATCGTCAAAATCCCAACAGCCAAATAAATAACAGCCCAAATCTCCCTTGCTACAGTCGGTTTCACCTTCAAACTCACACTTTTCCGCCGTCGCGCAGTCCTGCGTGTGGTGGTCCGCGAAGTCCTCCTCCTTACTGCCGACCTTCTGGTTGTTGCACGCCTTCTCCCAGCCATAATACAAGAATTTACATGTGAAATAACTATACTTAAAAAGTTACATTTTGGCTAGAGATAATGTATACTTCGGACCACTATGATAAAAACTCGTTTTGCACCATCACCAACAGGATATTTACACGTGGGAGGGCTAAGGACCGCGCTCTACTGCTATCTTTTCGCGCGAAAAAATAAAGGAAAATTCATTCTCAGAATCGAAGACACGGATCGGGAAAGATACGTCGAAGGTGCGGAAGAAAGCCTTATTAAAACTCTGGAATGGGTTGGGCTCAAATATGATGAAGGACCATTCAAACAATCAGAGAGAACCGAAATCTACCAGGAACACGCCCAAAAACTCATCGAATCCGGCCACGCATACAGATGTTTCTGCACAAAAGAACACCTCGAAGAAATGAGACAAAAACAAACTGAAAGGAAACAAGCGCCAATGTACGACCGAAAATGTATCGACCTCCCGCAGTCCGAAGTAGAAGCCAAAATGCAAGCCGGCGAACCATTCGTGATCAGACAAAAAATCCCATACGAACTGATAAAATTCAAAGACCTGATTCGCGGAAACATGCAATTTGATGGAAAAACAATCGATGACACCGTTTTGATAAAATCGGACGGATTCCCAACATATCACCTCGCGAACGTAGTCGACGACCACCTGATGGAAATCACACATGTAATCAGAGGTGAAGAATGGCTTCCCTCCACACCAAAGCACGTAGCCCTCTACAAAGCCCTAAACTGGTCACCACCCGAATTCGCCCACCTTCCCCTACTCCTAAACCCCGACAAAACCAAACTTTCCAAAAGACAAGACCACGTCGCGGTCGAAGACTACATAAAAGAAGGCTACGGCAAAGAAGCCATCATAAATTTCGTGGCATTCCTCGGCTGGAACCCGGGAGGCGGAGAAGAAAAAGAAATTTACACATTGAAAGAACTCGAATCCGCATTCTCACTCGAAAAAGTCCACAAATCAGGCGCTGTTTTTAATATCGAAAAACTGGACTGGTTCAACTGGAAATGGCAAAAAGCCGCATTTGAAGAAGAAACCGCAAACCTCCCGCGGGAAGAAAAAGCAAAAAAACTTTTGGAAAAATGCGAACAATACCTGTCGGAAAACATTAAAAAAGACACCGCGCCTGGCGGCAGACAGGAAGAGAAACTGCTCAAAGCCCTGCTCACAATAGACGAGAAAATTCTCAAAGATCCTAAAGAAACCAACGACAATATAAAATTCTATTTCAATCTACCCGATTATAACAAAGAATTATTGACACACGAAAAAATGAAGGTAGACTTTGACCAAGCTACTAAGTCGCTTACAGAAGCACAAAAAGACTTAGCCGAACTCAAAGATTGGACAGAGGAATCACTGAAACAAACACTGCTAAAAACCGTTGAAAAACTCGGAACAAAAAACGGCCAGGTTTTCTGGCCACTACGAGTAGCACTCACAGGAGTTCAGTTTTCACCGGGAATATTCGAATCAGCCTGGATCCTGGGAAAAGAAGAATCTCTCTTGAGAATAGAAACCGCATTAAACAAACTTAAATGAACTATCCGGAAATCAAAAACGCGATACAACATCTAAAAGAAAAATGTAAATGTCTTCAATGTAAGGGCAAATTTGAGCTCGACGACATAAGCATTATCGCGACTACCAACACGGAAGGCCTTTTTGAGACAAAATGCAAAAACTGCAAATGCTCAACAATAATCACAGTAACGCTTGCCCCGGAAGTTGAAATAAAAAAGAAAAAAATAAGAGGGATCTCCGCCCAAAGAATTCACGGTGGAATATCCGAAAACGAAGTTCTGGATATGAAAAACTTTCTAAGCAATTTTGACGGGGATTTCAAAAAAATCTTTATTAACAAATTATGAAAAAAATACTAAGTTTACTCGTAATCGGCGCACTCGTGCTTAGCACACTCCTCTTAAGTTTATCCGGATGTTTTCTCAAAGACTCCGCAACGGAACTGGCCGAAGACGCAAAAAATTCATACGACAACCTTGCTGAAGAAGCGGGTGAAGTTTATGAAGATCTAAAAGAAAAGAAAGAAAAGGCTGAGGAAACAATAGAAGACCTTCAAAATGCGGCTGAAGAAATCGAAGAAGCGGCAAACGCAATCAAAGAAATAACAGAATAGACTTCAATGCTGAAGTGCCAACTCCACACCCATTCCGCACAGGATCCAAAAGACAGGATTTCATATTCCGAAAAAGAATTAATTTCCCGCGCGGCAAAACTTAATTACGACGTCCTCACTATCACCTGCCACGAAAAGCTGGTTTTTAATAAAAATTTAAGAAAATACGCGGAAAAAAAAGGAATCCTGCTGATTCCCGGAATAGAATTATCGATAAATAAAAAACACGTCCTGATTCTCAATCCAACAAAAGATATATCGAATGTAAAATCATTTGAACAATTAAGAGAATACAAATCCTCCCACCCAAAATGCCTCATAATAGCTCCCCACCCATTCTTCCCCACAAATAAATCCCTAAAAAGATCCTTAATCGACAATATCGACATTTTCGACGCAATCGAATATTCATTCTGCTACACAAAATCAAAAAATCACAACATTCCCGCGGTAGCCCTGGCAAAAAGATGGAAAAAACCGATCATCGCGACATCCGACTGTCATTTCCTAAAATATTTAAACCTCGGATACGCA
>JAUVQE010000066.1 GCA_030598325.1 Nitrospirota bacterium
CCATATTCTTTTTCAATAACTTTTTTCGCGGTCGACAAAGCGATATCAGCCAAATTCACACTATCCGTTCTCATATATGTAATAAGACCAACTTCTCCGGAACCAATATCCATACCTTCGTACAACTGCTGAGCCAGAACCATTGTCTTCCTGACCGAAAACCCGAGTTTACGGGAAGCCTCCTGCTGTAGAGTGGAAGTAATGAATGGGGGCGCCGGATTCCTCTTTATTTGCTTTTCCTCAACCTTCGCGATTTTATAATCCACTCCATCTATATCTTTGAGAATTTTCTTCGCTTCCCGTCCGTTTCCGATTTTTAATTTTTTCCCCTCAAATTTCTGCAATTCCGCCTCAAAAGTTTGCTTTTCCTTCTCGTCTTTTGCAAAAGTTCCAATAATCTTCCAAAATTCTTCAGGCTCAAAAGCGTCGATTTCCCGTTCCCTATCCACAACTAAACGAACAGCCACGCTCTGAACACGCCCGGCACTAAGCCCATATCGAATTTTTTTCCACAACAACGGCGAAAGTTCATAACCAACCAATCGATCCAAAACACGCCGCGCCTGTTGGGCATCAACGACATTCATATCAATATCTCGGGGAGAATCCATAGCGTGTTTTATCGCGCTCTCGGTAATTTCATGAAAAACGATCCTTTTTACTGAAGCTTTCTTGGGATCAACTTTTAATGCTTTGAGAAGGTGCCACCCAATAGCCTCTCCTTCCCGATCTTCATCAGTCGCCAGCCAAAGATGATCCGCTTTTTTATATTCATCTTTGAGTTGTTTGATAACCTTCTTTTTAGTAACCGAAATCAGATAACTGGGCTTAAAATCCTTATCGGTTTCAATTCCCATTTTTGACTTTGGAAGATCCCGAACATGGCCCATTGAAGCCAGTATTTTATAATCTTTCCCTAAAAAACGGGAAATAGTTTTGGCCTTTGCCGGGGACTCTACGATCACAAGATTTTTTGCCATGGCTTACTTTTATAACAAGGACTTCATTTCGTCAACAAAAAAGCTAAAAACCGCTTGTACATCCCAAAACATGTTGGCCTTTGGCGCAACATAAAAAAAACTGGCTTAAACAAGCCAAAAACAATGCTTTTGCACACAAAAAACAGCGTTTTTTCCCTTCAAAAAGGGCTTTACACCCAAAAATTCGCTTGATTTGCCAGTTTAAAGCCCTATAATAGCGATTGGCTTTTCAGGAATTTAATTTTCGTACTAACACATTTATTATTATTTCTTAACCCTATAACTATGACTAAACAAGATCTAGTTGCGGGTGCAGCACAATCAGCAGGCATTACAAAAAAAGCCGCTGGTGAAGTTCTAGAATCAATTCTAGGAATGATTACAAAAAGCCTTAAAAAAGGTGAAAATGTAACAATCACAGGATTTGGAACATTCCGTATCTCAAACAGAGCGGCAAGAACTGGAGTAAATCCACGAAACCCAAGTGAAAAAATCAAGATTCCTGCTATGAAGCTTCCTGCTTTCAAAGCTGGTAAATCTCTGAAAGACGCGGTTAGATAACAGAAATTTTGGCCTTTAGGTCATAAATTTCCGTTCTTACACAAAATAAAAAGACCATCTTGCGATGGTCTTTTTTTATATTCAAATACACTCGCTAAATTCCTACTCCCCTTCATATTGAAAAATAACCCAAAATTAAGTAAAGTATCTCCCGTAACATGCTTAACCCGTTCGGCGCCATGAAAAAACTTTTCTGTTCTCTGATTTCAATTCTCATTCTGACTCTCTCAAACATCCAAACCACCTATGCCATAGACGGCTTGTCCGTGTGGACCCAGACAAACACAGATCGTTATGAAGATGCAAACAATGCCAATCATGACGCCTTTATCGTCCACGACAGCAAAATATATGTATCAATATACAACGACACTACCGGAGTAGAAATTTGGGAATATGACGGGACTACATGGAGCCAATCAAACACAGATGGTTTCGGGGATTCCGCGAATATAGGTACAGATAACTTCATTGTTCATAATAGTAAACTTTATGTTGGAACAACCGGTAATGCTGACGGAGTAGAAGTTTGGGAATTAGATGGTGCAACTTGGAGCCAAGTAAATCTCGATGGTTTTGACGGTGACACAGGAAATACTCGTGTAGAGAACGATATGGTTATTCATAATAGTAAGCTCTATGGAGCAGCCAAAAATGCTAATGGAATAGAGATTTGGAAATATAGTGACTCGGGTACATCTTGGAGTATGGTAAGTACAAATGGATTTGGGAATATCCTTCTTAGGGCTACTTATGATATGGAAGTCTACAATAGTAAGCTTTATGTAGGGACATATCAGACCGGTGGTGGAACAGAAACCTGGACATGTACAACTTGTGACGGATCAGATTGGACACAGACAAGTACAGATGGATTCGGAGATGCGAACAATACAGGTATTGAAGAATTCATTAATTACGATAGTAAGCTCTATGTTGGGACAGTAAACAACTCCACAGGTACAGAAGTTTGGGAGTTAGATGTAGCTAGTTGGTCGCAAGTAAATACAGATGGATGGGGAGATGCAAATAATATTTATTCACCAAACGGGTTTCTTTATGACGGAAATCTATATTATGGGACATCCAACGATACGACGGGAGCAGAGCTTTTCCGATTCGATGGTGGGACAACCTGGACTCGAGTAAATACAGATGGATTTGGAGATGTAAACAATACTGGGGTTTCTGGGACTATAACTTATAACAGCAAGCTTTACGTCGGAACAGGTGTTGATGGTGAGTTCACTGGTGCAGAAGTATGGCGTTGTACTACGTGTGATGGAACAGACTGGACGCAAGTAAATGAAGATGGATTTGGAGATTATGGGCAAACTCCATGGGACTATGAAGAGAATACAGATATCGCTTATTTCGGACTCCTGGGGAGCAGTCTTTATGCCTCAACTGGTACATGGAGTTATATCCCAAGAGTTTGGGAGGCTCACACTGCATCGACTGATTTATCATTAACAAAAACAATCGACAACGCCTTTCCGAACGTCGGCGAGACAGCAACCTACACGCTCACATTAACAAACAGCGGTCCGGATGGCGCAACATTGGTAGAAGTAACAGATCTATTGCCGGCAGGATTAACATATTCAAGCGACACTCCAAG
>JAUVQE010000031.1 GCA_030598325.1 Nitrospirota bacterium
ATCCGGATCCCCGGGCTTTGCAGGATCACATTTAAAAACGCGCCCACCATTAAGCTCCCCATAATAAAGCGCCATCAAAATTTCAACAACAGACATACAACTTCCACTGCATCCTTCACCCGCTTTACAAATCGACATAAGCGCTTCAAGTCGAATCTTCGCAGCCTTTTTTTGCAAATCTTCTGTTCTTACCATAAAAAAAATTAAACCGACCGCTCATCCTCCCCATAAACATGCATATATTCGGACTTATCGTAAACATGCAGGTCATCAGACTTGAAAAATCTTTTCACCTCCTTTTCAGCCGTTTTGACACTATCCGAAGCATGAATAACATTACAACTAACACTCATCGCGAAATCTCCACGGATAGAACCCGCCTCAGCCTCACGAGCCTTGGTAATCCCGGTAATTCTCCGAACAGTTTCAACAACTTCAAGCCCCTCAAAACACATCGCGATCACCGGAGTACTCTGCATAAACTTCGCGACCCCGGGAAAAAACGGCTTATCGGCAATATGCGCATAATGTTCACGAAGCACAGCTTCATCAAGAGTCATCATTTTAAGCCCGACCAGTTTAAGACCTTTTGTCTCGAATCTTTCCAAAATTCTCCCAACAAGTCCCCTCTGAATAGCATCCGGTTTCACCAATATGAGAGTCTTTTCAGTCAAAGCTTCATTATTCGCCATAATAAAAAAGTTAAATTGTATACCGCTAAAAAGCAGATGTATTCTAATGAAAGCTCACTCCTAAAACAAGTGATTGTGGGGAGTTGGGGATTTGTAAAAAGCCTCGCAGAAACAATCCGCAGGGTTTTTAGCTTTTGCTAAAATACCCGAGGACGTTTCGAGAAGGTTTTTAAAATCCCCAACTCCCCTAAACCTTTTTCTTCGGCGCAGTTTTCGTAAAAGCAATTTTACCGGTAAAAACAGTCCCTTTTGGAATTGAATTCTTAAAAACAATCTTGCCACTTGTATAAGTTTCCCCTGCGTTACTCAACGCACCATTCACATTGGCATCAACCCCTTTAGGCAAAACCACTTTCCCTCCGCCATTCAAATCCATCTCCAATTTCTCACCAGCCAAAAGTTTATAATCGACATCAAGCCTCATGCCACTCTTTGGAACATCATTATCCTTAACCGCATAATCAAAAAATTTCTTATCAACACCTTGCACCTTGCCCGCAACCTCCTTTCCTTTAGGCCGTTTCTTTGCATAAGCTTTCGCCGAAAACCTTGAACCTCGAGCTCTTTTTTGCAAATCATCCAGCTTGTCCTTATACTTTGCCGGTAGCATATCAACCACTCCCCCATACGCCTCCGCGCCTATTTTGTATCCAAACAACCCCGCGATAAAAAACGCAAGTGGTGCCTTTCCTTTCTTCATAAGTTCGAACAATTTGTCACCTCCTATCATTTTAAAAATCTTACCGAGCGGAGACTTCGTGAACTCTTCAAGCTCCGAATTTTTAGCCACTGTTTCCGCACCTTTTTGGGTGGTTTTAACATTTTTCTTCGCCCATTCTTTGTAATCTTTAATAACTCTCGGATTTTTTGTAGAAAATTCAAACTTATATTTACCGGTAGCGTCGTGAACAATGTTACATTCAACATTCAGATCCTTTATTTTCTTCTCAGCGACAAACTTCTCAAAATGAGAAAATTCCTTCCCAAACGCCACTTTCGCTTTATCCAAAAAATCTTTTGCATATACCACCGCGACCACACTTTTAACATCCTTTTCCTCAAAAAAACTCCCTATCTCACCCATTTTTTTCAATTTCTCAAACTTTCCATTATTAGACTCCTTATCCAACGATTTTTCAATCTCACCGCTTAATCCGGCAATCGTAGACTTTTCATTCTCCAAAGGAAAAACCACCTTAAAAGTCTCATTTTTAAATTCAATACCGCTAACTTTCAGAGAATCTTTCAAAAGACTCAACCTCATCTTGGTCATAAGTGATTCAAGCTTACCCGCAACATCAACACCCTTACCCTCGGGCTTACCAGAAACTGCCGGCAACTTTTCTCCAGACATAAACACAAACCTCGCCTCCCCAAACATATTTTTTTTATTTTTCATTTTTTTATTTTTATTTTAAATTGCAAATCCTACTTAAAAATCATCATACCGGGAGTCACACTATCGGCAGCCACTCCCATATTCAATAAAACACCATTTTCATTCACAACCGTATATGTTCCAAGTTTAGCTTCCGCATCAATCGTACTGCAATTCTCAGTTCCCGTATACCACCCTCCGGGAAACGATTCCGCTGTCCACAAATAAGACAAGGTATTCTTTATAACACCAAAAACAACCTCAGAATTTCCGGGAATTAAAAGCGCGCTAGAATCGAAAATTTCAGAATATTCAAAACATCCGTCAGGATTTCCAGCCAAAGTCATCACATCTGCACCAAAGCTTGTCCAGTTAACAAAATCACCATTACTATCATAATTAAACTCCACCAGTGTTCCTCCTATACTTGCCAAAAAATGACAATTTCCCTCAAAAGCCCCGGAGGTATTAAAGCTTGACACAACATTAAACCCCTGTAAATAAGCCGGCTGGGTCCCCAAATTTTCCAACCTAAAAATTAAAACGACTTGCTCCTCATCTACATCCACGTTCCCATAAATACTTGGAAAACTCGGATCAACCCTATCAAGATAAGCAAAAACAATTTCCGCCGGAGTCACTATAGGAACATCGAGCTGAACAGCCTCTATTGGCTTTGCCTCGATTACTACCGGAACATCTATTATAGGCTTAAGACTTGGTTCGACTTGCTCGGGAACAAGGAATTCTTCAACACTCGGTTTCAAAACTATTGCCTCAGGAACTTTGACCAATTCCACCGTTTTAACGCTTTTCATTTTGAACAATCTCCCCTGGAACAATCCCCCCTGCGCACCAAAATAAACACCCACCCCTACCGCAACAACAAGAACTACCGCAATAAGAACTTTTACCCCCACAGCCATTTTTTTCTTAGGCTCTGGGTTTTGCTCCGGTTGGTTTGAATTTATTTCTATCATTTTTGTTTTGGTCATTTTTTTCATCCAACTCGCATAATTATAACACAAAAACACCCCTCCTGTCTACAACCACGCCTAAAGCTTCAACAATCCTTCAAAGTGTTTTTCGTCCCCAAAAGGCCCGATTACCGCCAATTTCAAAGCCTCTTCTTTAAGCAAATCATCACAAACCCTCTTAATATCCGAAATTTTCACTGCATCTATCATCTTCATAATCTCCTCAGGAGACCGCATCACTCCATGCAAAAGCTCATATTTCCCCAACAAATGCGCGTATTCCTCACTATCCTCAAGACCCAAAACCATTTTCCCTTTCAAAAAAGCTTTGGACTTCAAAAGTTCCGCCTCAGGCAAACCGTCATCCCTAAACCGCCGATATTCCTCCACTATCCCGATAATAGCCTCATCAATCCGCTTCAGATCCACCCCTGCGTTCGTCACGATCACCCCACCGTCAATATAATTATCAGTTGAAGTATGAATATAATAAGCCAGCCCCTTCGCCTCGCGGACTCCCAAAAACATCCTACTGCTCATATTACCGCCCAAAATCGCCGCAACCAACTTCAAAGTCCAATGATCCTTGTGCATCTCAGAATACCCGGGAAATCCAACCGCGATATGCGCCTGTTCAGTCTTTTTTTCCTTCAAATTAACCCGACCACCGGCTTTCACCTCCAAACCCTCAAATTCATAAGCCTTTTCCCCCGCCTCCATTCCAAAATATTTCTGAATAAGATCCACTGCTTCCTCATTTTCAATATTCCCCACCACGGCAATCACCACATTATCCGGAGTATAAAGTTTGGTCTTATAATCAACAAAATCCTTATGCGTAACACCTTTTATCAATTCCTTCGTTCCAATCTGATCCCACCCCAAAGGCTGATCGCCAAACACCAGATTTTCAAAATTCCACCCGATCTGGTACATCGGAGTGTCCTGATACATATTGTATTCCTCAAGAATCACACCACGCTCCTTTTCGATCTCTTCCTGCGCGAATTTCGAATTCACAAGCATGTCCGAAAGTACATCACACGCCACAGAAACATGCTCCGAAGCGACTTTTACGTAATAACCAGCGTATTCCTTACCCGTAAAAGCGTTAAACTCCCCGCCGACAGAATCCACGGCCTCACTCACCTCCTTCGTATTCTTGTATTTCTCCGCCCCCTTAAAAAACATATGCTCCAAAAAATGCGAAATTCCCCGAATCTCACGATTTTCATAACGACTCCCCGCCCCAACCAAAACAAGCACAGTCACGGCTTTAGTACCATCAAGCTTGTTGGTTATAATCCGGAGCCCATTATCTAAAGTGGTCTTTTTAAACATCGCCGAAAATTATAGCACATATGTTATAATCCACGCATGCTCAAATCCGGCCCAAGAGTCCAAATCAACAAAATCGCATTTCTGACGGTCGGAGCCGCGTTTTTCACTGCCGTAATAATCCTGAGACTATTCCAACTTCAGATTCTCCAACACGACTATTACCAGGAAATCGCCACACGGGAACAATACGGATACATTGAACTCCCCGCCCAGCGTGGAGAAATAATAATAAAAGATTATCATTCGCAAGAAGAATTCTTCCTCGCGACAAACACAACTCTAAACCTTCTGTACGCCGACCCCGCCCTCATCAAAGATCCGCTCTACATAGCGGAAAAACTCAGCCCGCTTCTGTTCAACCTGGAAGAACAAGCCGCCGCGGATTACGAAAGAATCGATGAACTTTCCAGGAATCTCTCCCCGGACCTCACCGAAGAAGAAATCACAGAACTCCTAAAATCACTAACAGACGAAGAACTCGAAACCGATTTCAAACAAGACATCACCCTAAAAATCAGCGAAAAACAAAGACAGGAAATTCTGCTCGCGACAGAACTTGAAGAAGACGCCATCCAGGCGCTCACAACTCTGAATCCAACAGGAATCGAAGTCATAGAAGACGCGGTTTACGCCTATCCTCCGCAAATTTCAAACGCAACCTACACCGCGGAAGCGATAGCCGATTACGTCGAAATTCCCAGCAAAAAACTCACAACACTCCTAAAAGGCGAAAACAGATACGTAGTCCTGAAAAAAAAACTCGACCCCGAAATTTCCGACCAGATAAAACAAATATTCGCGGAAGATGAAAAAGAAATGTTCAATGGAATCGGGATGCAGGAAGAATATTTCAGATACTACCCGGAAGACTCGCTGGCCTCAAACATCATCGGATACGTCAGTTCGGACGGTATCGGCCAATATGGAATCGAAAGCTCATTTAACACTCAACTGCAGGGAATCGCGGGAAAATTCCAGACAAAAAGAGATTCGATCGGCCGCCAAATCACAGTGGGCGACAGCATCCTGGAACCCGCTATCGACGGAGATGACATAGTTCTCACAATCGACAGATCAATCCAATTCAAAATCGAACAAATTCTGGAATACGCGGTTTGGGAATACAAGGCAAACAGCGGACAAGTCATCGTTATGAATCCGGAAACCGGCGCTATAATCGCAATGGCCCACGCTCCAAGCTTCGATCCAAATAATTACGGAGATGTATTTGAAAAAGAAGAAATGACATTCACTACGGAAGAAATGAAAAATCTCTACGAAACGGACGTGGAAGGAATGTTTACATATTACACAAACCCGATAACTCTCGACAATTACACGGTTTTCAAAGAAAAAGACGAAGACGGACAAACAACACGCGGCAGCGAAGCGAACGCGAATGCAGCGAATATCAAATATTACAAATACGTGAATATTTTCGGCCCGGAAGTCTATCACAACAAAATAGTCTCATGGCCATACGAGCCCGGATCCGTATTTAAAAGCGTAACAATGGCGATAGGAATCGATGACGGAGATATCACCCCAAACACCACATTTAATGACACTGGACCCATAGGCGTCGATTTAAACGTATTTACGGGCGAATACGACTATGAAATCAAAAACTCCGACGGATATTTCGGACTTGTGAATATGACAACCGTACTGGCGAAATCGCTAAATACAGGAATGACATTTGTCTCGAAAAAAATCGGTCCGGCCCTTTTCTACAGCTATCTTGAAAAATTCGGCTTTCTGGACAGAACCGACATCGAATTTGATTCGGAAGCTATTGGAAAAATAGAATATTTTGAAGATTGGACAGAATCCGAACTCGCGACCCACGCCTTTGGGCAGGGTATAACAGTCACGATGATTCAGCTGGCAAACGCATACTGCACGGTTGTCAACGGCGGAGTCCTGATGCAGCCATACATAGTTGAGGAAGTACGGCATGATAACGATTCGGAAACCACGACAGAACCATACGAAATCAGACGCGTAATCTCGGAAGAAACATCCTCAATAATGTCAGCTATGCTGGTAAATTCAGTAGAAAACGGTGTCGCCGCGCAAGCGCAGGTGGAGGAACACTATGTTGGAGGAAAAACAGGAACATCCCAAACTTATAAATACGGAAAAGCGTTAACGGGAAGTGGCACCACGATCACAAGTTTCGCGGGCTTTGGACCGGTTGAGAATCCACAATTTGTGATTCTGATAAAGCTCGACCACCCGAAAGCCAACGAGTGGGGATCTCAGACAGCCGCCCCAACCTTCAGCAAAATCGCAGAATATTTGTTCGATTACTATAACGTAGCGCCGGATAAGTAGCAAGCAGACGTGTAGCGAAGCGAAACGTCCGTTCCCCTACAAAAGCGATCCTAGTCCGCCAACTCAACCTCATTAACTTCATCCAGATCATCCATATCGTTCGCCTGAACTAACAAATTTGAGATAGTGTAATAATAATCTCCAATATACAAAATCCTATCAATGTCTTTATTTTCTCCGTAATAGTAATAATAATCAAAATCACTACCCAGCTCATCCGCATCGTAATGCGAAATTGTGCCGGCTAACTCAAATCCATTTTCCACACTCACATCGTAAACATAAGCTCCCTGGAATGTGTAATCTCCATAAACCCAATTATCAATATCCAGATCATCTTTCACGGCCTGCGGAATCTCCGCCAAAAGCACAGGGAAAGCCATTATTCCTTTAGCCTTATCAAACAAAAGCGCCTTGTGGTTATACAAAAGTTCGCTTGTGGTTCCCCGATCACCAATCACAACTTTGTGAAGCTCAACCGGATTTTCAACATCCGACACGTCAAACATCGAAATCTTCATTCCCTGAAACCATGACCACCCAAAATTCGCGATTTCATCCGCGCTCAAAGTATCAAGCCCAAAACCGATAATGTGATTTTCATCATAGGGATGCAGATAATCACTCACGCCCGGAATATGAAGTTCTCCCAAAACATTTGGATCAGTCGGATCACTCAAATCAATAACGAACAAAGGATCAATCTGCTCAAAAGTCACCATATAGAGCCGATTCCCCATAAAACGAGTAGAATAAATCTCCTCGCCGGGCGCCAGCCCCTCCAACTCACCTACCACATCCAAATCCCCATCAAGTACATAAACATTATTCGAAGACCCCTCCCACCAACCTGTAGTGGTCGCAATCCGGAAATATTCTCCACTCTCATCCATCGAAAATTGATTCAAAACAGTCCCTGGAACCGCCCCAACGCCTTCATAATCAATATCTGCCTTGGAAAGCCCAAATCTATGAATATAAGTCTCTTCACTGTCTCCACTGTCTTCATACCACCAATCCCATTTATATCGAGGCTCGGCAATGTACAAATTCTCCATTGAAGCATAAACAGTTCCATAAGAACCGATAATTACCTCTTCCCCGATCTCCCCATCGACATCATCCACGGGAATCGCCGCGAGAATTGTATAATCAGTTACATCAATAACACCGGGCATGTATCTCACACCTCCGCACTGAACCACTTCTTCCACCTCTCCAACAGCCGAATCCTTATACAACGGCACCAAATCGTCTTCCGCCCAGTCACCGTCCCACGGCATATAATAATTCCATTGATTAGCCACCAGATAAACGGTATCACCTATTTTTCGTGAAGTATTGTAATCTCCCTCAAAAACCACGTCCCGCACCACCTCGACATTCGACTTATCGGAAATATCAAGAATATAAACGGCGGTTCCATAATAATAATCAAAAACATTCGCATAAGTGCTTCCGATCACAACCAGACGATCACCATCAACATACATTTCATACGGATAAAACGAGGAATCGCCAAAATTCACATCCGCCACTTCCTCCAGCGCTAAAGGCGGGAATGCCTTAACTATCCGTACGTCATCCCCCTTGATCAAATAAATATATTCACCGTCGGTTTTCACAATATCAGCTTCATCTACACCTTCAACCTGAACATTTGTAGTCGAATAATCATCTGAACCGGCACCAAGCCCGCTAGCGGAATCAGCTTCACCGACAGCCTCGGGCGCCATCGGCGCCATTACAGACTTTTCCATCTCCATATCAAACGTTTCCTCAATCATAACGATATCCCCTTCCCATCCACGATAATCATAATAATAATCGTAAGAATTATCCTCAAAATAATCCGCGAGCTCGGTGCAGGACTCAAAAGTCTGGAGCCCGCCTCCATATTCTTCCGCAACCACACCCGCCTGAATATTTACATACGTATTTGAAACTTTATAAGTCGTCTCTGTATCAATTCTCCATATCATTTCAGCCATTTCGCCTCTGGAAACATTTTGGTCGAAATCCCTAATGTCCGCGGGTATCGAATCTGTATCCTCCAAAGAAAAAACATAAGGAGAAAACCACATATCCCCATCATCCACTATTTCCATTCCCAAAATATTAGTAATCATTTTGCTCGCTTCGGCAAAATTTATATCATTTCCGGGCTTAAAATCTCCATCCGGATACCCATCCACAAATCCAAGTTCATCCGCCGCGCATACATAAGGCGCAAACCACTCATCAGTAACATCCGGGTAGCAATCTTCCCCCTCAAGCTCATAATCGGTAACCTCCATCACAATTTTCAGAAATTCCGCACGATTAATATTATTATCGAGACCATAAGTCCCGTCCGAATACCCAACAACAACCTCTTCCTCCCGCAAATAATCTATAGCTTTAAAAGTCGTATCCCATTCCCCCACATCCGAAAAACCGGTCACCGTAACAGCCGAAACCACGGGGAAAGCAGTCGCGGAAAGAACCAGTGCTCCAATAATTAGAGCCACGAGACGCGGCAGCAAAGCGAACGCGCGTGGGCGGACTAAACTGAGCGAAGCGAAAACGCTAAAATTTTTGATCTTCATAAATAAAATGGTTAAAAGATGCAAAGTCTTAAACGAATTTTAACAGAGCGTGTTACTCCTCTTCTTCCTCCTCTTCAACGACCTCCTCAACAACTTCCTCAACAACCTCTTCTACAACCGCGGGCTCCCTCACAACATTGCTATCGCCAAGTATAATTACAACCTCTGCCGTACTGTCAGCTTCTCCGGAAGGCAATTCGGTAACAGCCATAACGCCCAATTCCTGTTCCAGAATACTCACGTCGACTCCACCCAAATTAACCAAAACAGTCTCCTCGTAATCAAAATTGTCAGCATCCCCCACATCAATAACATTATAATCAAACTTACTAACCAGCAATTCTCCCAGCTCGTTCGCCGCACCGCCAACGTCACTACCGTTCCTTACGTCCACAACCAATTTCGGAATATCGCTAACATATATCGGCCCGACATTTACCAAAATATCTCTCGAAGGACTGTAAATAAGAGCTTTTTGAGAATAAATCAAGAGCTTGTCACCATTGACCGTCCCCTCAAAAAACGCCTGTTCAGCCGCAAGAGCCGCCGCGTCCTGAACTGTAGCCAACTCCGGTATTTCACCTTCCGGCAAAACAATAAGCCTACCAACTTTCACAAGAATATCCGCCACTTCCTGTTCATACATTTCCTGCTGAGCCGCCGGATCAGCCATAAGATCGACTTCATCCTTCAATTGCTGATAATTAAAGTAATACCAAAGAAATCCCCCAACAGCCACGACAAACAAAACAAGAAAAAGTAACCTTGATAATCCTCGATTAGACATAATTAATATGATTAGGAAATATGAGTAATATCCGCACGTAATTTTGCCAAAATATTCCGTTTCTTGCAAACAAATAACTCGGATTTTCCTTGACAACACCCGCCGAAGGCGGGTCTGTGCGATCAAACCGTTGCTGTCACCAGAATTTTAGAAAAACTTTAAGAATTTTTAATAATTTTTTTAAGTTTCATCTTTATAATATAAACAAATCTTGACATATGTATGAAATCAATATAGTATACATACATATATTATATAAATCTCATACATATGTCAGTCATTAATTTCATTATCGCAAAACCATTGGAAAAGAAAATTCAAAAAGTCATAAAGGAGCAGGGGTTTGCCTCAAAAGCGGAGTTTTTCCGATTCGCGGCAATGTCTTTCATTCAAAAAACAAAAGCACAGAATATAGACGAACTTTTTGAAAAAGAAATGGATGATTTTGCAAAAAAGATTGCGAAAAAATATGGAGACAAAGAGCTCCCATCAATAGAGGAGCAGTTAGCAGATTTATAAATGTACAAGTTTTTATTCTCAAATCATTTTAAGAAGCAGTTAAAACCGTATACAAAAAAGTATCCTGACTTCAAAGAAGAATTTATTGAAAATCTAAAAAACATAAAATCAAAAAACACGATTTCCCTAGGGAAGAACTTGTATAAAATACGAATGAGATTTTCATGTATTCCAAAAGGAGAAAGCAAATCCTTCCGGTTAATAGTATTAATAATCAAAATTGAAAACGCACTAGTTCCTCTGGCTTTTTATTTCAAGGGCGACCGGCAAAGCATAAGCAAAAAAGAAATAATCCTGCACAAAAAAATCATCGAACACGAACTTAAGCTTTAGAAAAACTTTAAGATAACGCGTTTCTGCACGAAAACCTTACTCCGCAGGCGGTGGTTCTTCCGCAGGCGGTTCCTCCGCAGGAGGCGGTTCTTCCGCAGGCGGTTCTTCCGCAGGCGGTTCTTCCGCAGGTGGTTCTTCCGCAGGCGGTTCTTCCGCAGGCGGTTCTTCCGCAGGTGGTTCTTCCGCAGGTGGTTCCTCCGCAGGTGGTTCCTCCGCAGGCGGTTCTTCCGCAGGCGGTTCCTCCGCAGGCGGTTCTTCCGCAGGCGGTTCCTCCGCAGGCGGTTCTTCCGCAGGCGGTTCCTCCGCAGGTGGTTCCTCCGCAGGTGGTTCCTCCGCAGGTGGTTCCTCCGCAGGTGGTTCCTCCGCAGGTGGTTCTTCCGCAGGCGGTTCCTCCGCTGGTGGATCTTCAGCAGGCGGTTCTTCAGGATCCCCTCGTCCCTCAGCCTCACTGCCTTCACCGGCAACCTCACCGGCTTCCTCAGCCGCGACCACCAAAACTTCTATTTCCTCCACGGTTCCATCGCTCGCGTAAGACATTCCTCCCTCAACTTCAAAAGCATGCCAACTAAAATCAACATCCGCCAAATAAGTATGATCAACCTTCACGGTAAATCCAAAATTACTCACATCCTTGACCACATAATCCAGATTATCAAACAGGGTATTCATCGGCGTCAGCACCACAACCGGCAAATCATCGTACGTGTTCACAAATTCGACATCAACTTCCGTATCTCCCGTCAAAATCCGCACCTGTCCGGTCTCCTCCCCCATCCTCACATCCAGCCCGTCGCCGTATTCACCATTATCATGGCCGGCTCCACCCCTCTGCACCGCGTACGTCGGTATCGCGACACCAATCACAATAATCAATGTCGACAATATAAATTTTATTTTTTCTTTCATAGGATTTGAGTTAAAAACTAGCTCGTCACATTCTACCATAAAAACCCATATATCGTCCAGAAAAACAAAATGTGTAATTCGGTTTCTTTAAGAAAATTTAATAATTATTTAATGTTTGTTCGCTAGAATCCAAACATGGAAATTGTAAGAGCATACAGGGTGAAATCCAAGAAGCTACCGGGAACAAAATATTCCGAGGTTTACAAAAAAGCTTTTAAGCTCTATCGACAAATCAAAAAGCGTAGCAAAAGAAGAGCGCATATGCGATCAGCGTATTTCAATAAAGATAAGGTGTTTTTGTCTATATTTTGGCACCATTTAAAAGACAAACTTGATCTTAAGGACAAAACTAGAAGATTGAAATATTTCCCTTGTGCCCTTGAATTGA
>JAUVQE010000013.1 GCA_030598325.1 Nitrospirota bacterium
AAACACTATCCGCACTTAGCAAATCGGATTCCACAGCCGAAACGAACGACAAAACAGTCGGATCATAATCGATCTCAAATCCATAAGCATAAAGGTCACTCACAGAATCGACTTCCACACTTACCACGAAATCCTCGCCAATACTAACAGACGTGGGCGCAACCACGGAAACTCCGGGACCGCCCCCATCATAATTGCTGTTCACGCTACCAGGAGTCCCTAAGATCTCGGTTCCAAGCCTTCCGATAGCTCCATTCGAACTCACGGCCGTAGCCCAGTTTTCCGCGCTGTCGCCAACACCGGGATCTATCCTTTCCATTGAAGCTTTTGGAGTGGAAGTGCCCGCATACCACGCGCCACCACTACCATTCACAGTATCAATGATCAGATCCGCTGAATCTTTCAGAACCAGACTGTCGCCGGCGTTAGCAAGAGAAAGAGGCGCCAAAGCATTAGCCAAAACATTCACAGCTTCCTCCGCGTCCTCGATCAAAAAATAACCGTAAGCCGGAATCTCGCCACCCGCAATCAAATAAGTACTTGCCCCGGCATCATCCTCGATATACCAGCCGGTCAGATCGATAGCCTGATTCGTTGAATTGTAAAGTTCAATCCATTCATCGCTGGTGGAATCATCTGTGCCCGCCCACGCGATTTCGTTTATGACAACATCTCCCGCGCTGTACGCGTAAGCGGAAATCCGCACCATCGCAAACTGGAGCGCAAGCACAACCAGAGTCATCAAAACAAAAGATTTTTTAAGTCTTTGCATAAGAAAATTTGTTAAAAAATAATTTTTTTGCCCTTTCGCGAAAAAGCACCCCGGACCTTAACAAACAAACCTAAAAATATTATTAAAAAACCTTAAAAAAAACCTAAAGAAATTCTAAAGTTTCTTTCCCCACCACTTGCTGTAATTCACCTCTGACTGAATTAGACACATATTGAGCGAATTGAGAACCATCTCTTTTTGCTCCCTCTTTTTCTCTATTTATCTGATTTTGCTCAAAAGTCTGTCTGCAAACTGTCTCGAACATTTCTATAGAATCTATCTGTAGAACTCTAACTGCATCAAATAATTCTTGAGCGAACTGCAAGCTACCATCTTCTTGTGTGAATATTTGTTTAAAATAAGGAAGAAGAGTATCAGAAACTCTTTTAAAATCTTCTACAGAACGACAAATCTCTAATATGCCTTCATTTACAAAATCACACATATAAGAAGAAGATCCGATCTCATTCTGCCATTCCTCAGAAATTTGAATAAAGCATTCAAGGTATTCAGATTTTTTAATTCCCCAATAGTCACACACACTGCCAGCATATTCTCTGTGATCTTTAATAGGAAGTCTCATGGATTTAAGTTAAATAAAGGCAAAACACTAACATTATGCGGGATAATGTCAAGTTTGGTGGGTCGGATGGGAATCGAACCCGCACAGTTCCGCGCTCTCAACTAGTATTTCCTGATCTTCCCATGCTCAATTTCCCAATGTCCCACTTGAGACGAGCCTCCGCGTATAATTCCTTCTTTTTTATATTTTTCAACAGCCTTTCTGGTTTTTTCTATCTGGTCGATCAGATAATAAGCCAATTTTCTTTTTCTTCCCTGCTGAGATTGCAAAAGAGCATTACAGTAAGCACTATGATTATCACTAAAAAACACTACAGGCATATAGCCCAGCTGTAACAAGTACGAATTAAAAAGTATTCTACCAACTCTACCATTTCCGTCTTCGAAGGGATGTATTCTCTCAAAGCGGGAATGAAACTCAAGAGCCAAAATCGGCGGATATGATTTTTTTTGATTATCCTTAAACCACCTCAACAACAAACCAAGCTCTTTAGACACTTTCTCCCATGGCGTAGTTAGTTGGTTATTGACCGTATTGTTCACCTTTTTGAACTTTCCGGCTATTTCAGGGGCAAGCTTATCTAGCAGAATTGAGTGAATTTTTTTAATACTCTTAAGATTCCATTTCATTTTGTTAGAAAATGAAAAATTCATAGCATTCAACGAATTAATAACCTCCAAATCTATAGAAGATTTTGGTTTTTGTTTACGATTAAGAATCTTTTCTATGTCTTTCCTGGTTACCTTTGATCCCTCCGAACGATTAGAATTCAGCACAAAAAGTGAAGTAAACAACGATCGAAACAGATTTAGATCGCCTTCATACAGTTCATGATGAAGACTATGATACCAAAATCTACTTTGCTCAATCTTTGCGGTTTTTTTGGGTTGAAAATAATTTTTTGTCTTATCTCCCAAATACTCATCAGCTATAACTGCAATCTCATTAAAAAATATAGGTATTTGTTCCTTAAGATTTTCCGGAACAATAGATCCTAAATATTTACTGAAAACCTTTCTCTTCTTTCCAATTTTTATTGGGAATTCAAAATAGTAGTATGGCTTGTCTTTAATTATCTTTTTTCTAATGAATTTCATAGGATTAGTTAGTCAACTAAAGCAGCAATAATTATATCAAAAAACCTAAGATTTATCAAATTAAGTATAAAAGTTAGGCTCAAAAATGATGAAATATCACAGAGAGTTAGTCAACTTCATGGTGGGTCGGGCGGGAATCGAACCCGCGACCATCAGCTTAAAAGGCTGCTGCTCTACCGACTGAGCTACCGACCCCGATTGTGAAGCGAAGCGAAACAATTCTATCAAACTAGGCGAAGCGAAACTCCGCAATTGAAAAATCCCCAATATTCTATGGGCAGACCTCCTCAAACGCAAGCAAAAAACCTCAAGCCCAATTTGCAAAGCCTGAGCTTACACCACCTCCCTGCGCGAATAAAAACTATGAATCAAAAACGCCAGAGCCGGTAGAGAAAACCAGAAATTACTATTATCCACAATCGCCCGTATCATGCCTGACTGATTATAAACATCCCAAAGCGCTGTCGTCGTAGTCTCAGTACTTCCACCTCCAACAAGAGAAACCCCGCTGACAAAAACCAGAATAGCGCTAATAATAAGTCCGGCACTAAGCACAGCATAAACCACACTCAAAATTGTCCTAATCAAAATAGATCTGTCATCAGCTGTATCCACCTCAAACGCGCCACGCACAGCAAAAAGAATCACAAGCGTCACAAACAAAACAACTTTCACAAAAACCACAGCCTCCTGCTCATTCCCCACAGCCGCAAATTTCAAAATTTTCATAAACAACTCGGAACCACTAAGATACTTTGAAAAAAGAGTTCCACCCGCGTCCGCGGCAATCATCGAAACATAAGTTCCCAAAATCACTTTCAAAGTATTATCCCGCCCAATAATTAAACTGTACGCAAGAATAACAACAAAGAATACGATAACGAATAAATCCCAAGAAAGTGTAATATCCATAGAAAAAAGCAAAATACTGCCTCAAATGTAATACGAACTACCAAAAAAGTCCACCCTTCTTGATATCAATACCGGCTTCTTGCGCCAATTGCCGATAAAGCTCTTTCTCCTTTTTGGAAAGTTTTTTTGGAATAGCAATCCGGATTTTTGCCAAATGGTCTCCTCTCCCGCTTCCGGAAACTTTTGGAACACCTGCTCCCGAAATTTTAAAAACCTTCCCGTCTTCGGTCCCGGCCGGAATTTTAATTTTTGATATACCGTCAATAGTATCGACCTCAATCTCGCCTCCTATCACAGCCTGAACCAGATGAATTTCGATTTCACTATGAATATCACTGCCTGACCTTATAAATTTCTTACTTGGAGTAACAATCAAATCTATATAAAGATCTCCGCTCGGCCCACCTTTAACTCCGCCCTCGCCTTTGTCGCTCAAACGAATTGTTGAACCATTATCAACTCCGGCGGGAATTTTAACTTTCACTCTTTCCTTCACTCGCGCACGTGTCGTCCCATGGCATTTCGTACACTTCTTCTCCGGGACACGACCCTCGCCACTACATTCATCACAAGTCCGCGAAGTTGTCATCTGCCCCAAAATTGTATTACGAGCCTCTCTTGTCTCTCCGGCCCCTCCACAGGTTTTACATGTAACTATGGAAGTCCCCGGCTCAGCCCCCTTGCCATTACAATGATCACAAACATCGGGCTTCGTAATTTCCAAATCTTTCTGACAACCAAAAACCGCTTCCTCAAAAGTGATTTTTATCGCCGCCTCAATATCATTTCCACGCATCGGGCCTCTTTTTTTTGAACGGGAACGAACATTGCCCCCACCGAAAAAAGTTTCAAAAATATCCGCAAACCCGCTTGCCCCATTGGAAAAACCTGAAAAATCAAATCCTTCAAATCCCCGGCCCCCACCCGGAAATCCTCCGGCGCCTCCCGGACCGGCTGCTCCGAAAGCCTCATACTGCTGTCTTTTCTTCTTATCAGAAAGAATTTCATAAGCGACATTTATCTCTTTAAATTTCGTTTCCGCTTCATTGTCTCCTTTATGTTTGTCAGGATGCCACTTCAAAGCCAGTTTCCGGTATGCAGTTTTAATCTCAGCATCTGTCGCGCCTTTTTTTACCCCTAAAATCTCATGGAGATCTTTTGTTCCTTTCGTCATAAAAATTTTTAATACACCTCCAAATTATACCTTCTGGGAAAACTATTGTCTAGCACTCTAGGGGGGAGAGTGCGAACTTTAGGGTATTTCCGAAAACCTCTGAAAATGCCATTGATAACACATAATTCCTCAGATAAAATGCTTCCGCAACCAAAAAACCACCACGGCGCCATCGTCTAGGGGTTAGGACGCCGCCCTCTCACGGCGGAAACAGGGGTTCGATTCCCCTTGGCGCTACCAGCAATTCCAATGATGGGCATATTTCACTTCAACATCAGATGTTTTTTCGAACGCCTACGTATGCAGGCTTATCTCAAAAAATCTTTGTTTCAGCAAAATCTGCACCATCATTGAAATTGCTAACAGGGACAAGGATGAGAACCCACAGGGTTCGAAGGCCCGAAGGGTCATGTCTCGGGGCCCCCGTTTCGAAGAAATGGGGAGAGGCACCCCTTGGCGCTACCAAACTTGCGAAGCGAGTACCTTATTCCTCCTCTTCCCAAACATATTTGCAATTTACGCATTTCAGGAATCCTTCTTCGTCAGATTCTTCCACATTCTCTGAACTACATTTAGGACACTTTGTAAGTGTTAACTGATCTATCAACTGCTGTTCCTCTTTCTTTTCTTCCTCGTTATCCTTTTTCTCATTTTCTTTTATTTCGTCCAATTTTTTGATTAGTGGGAATATTTCCTTGTGTTCGCTCAAGGATTTTGATTTCTCCAAAGAACTCACCCCTTTTGGGATTTCGACATTGTATTCAAATGGATTTGACCTATGTTTTTTTCGCTTTTTCCCGGTAGGTTCCAGTTGTTCAAAGTAGATTAATAATTTTTCTTTACTCATATTCTAGGGTAATATTATTTGCATGATCAACACTGCAAAGAATAACATAAAAATACATGGTTATGTGAACCTTCTCTCAGGATTTGTGTTTTTGTTGCCCATAATCACGCTTCTCTATAAATATACCGGGCTCTCACTTTTTCAGATTATCCTCGTTTCTAATGTGATGACATTTTCCTTATGGCTTTTTGAGTTACCAACCTCTGTTTTTGCGGATACTATGGGTAGAAGGAGGTCTATGATTTATTCAGTGACCGCAAATTTATTGTCAGCCCTAATGATCTTGGTCTATCCAACTTTGACCGGATTTATTATAGCCGCTCTTCTTAGAGCCCTTTGTTTTAGCTTTTGGAGTGGAACAGGACAGGCTTTTTTGGACGAAAATCTTCACATACTTGGGGAGCGCGATAAATTTGGAAGAGTAATCGGGCGCTTTATGGCGTATGAACAATTTGCGGCTTTGTTTACTCCTGTTATCGCTGCGCTCATACTGAAGTATTTTGGAAATGGGGGATACACAATATTGGCGGCACTTGATGTATGTTTTGCCTTCGTTTTAATGCTACTGGTTTTTGAATTGAAAGAAATTACAAAAAGTAGGAAGTTTAGAAATTTTGCACATATTGTGTCAGCAAATTGGAAAGTAGCTAAAAGCGCAATTACTAATGTTTTTACTAACAAAAAGATTCGTTTGCTTTTGATTTATCGTTCTCTTTCTCATCACATGATATTTCTTTCAGTCATTGCCTTACCTGTACTTACTGAGAATGGAATGAAGGATTGGTTCTCTGGAATTCTCATTACTGTAGCGGGTGCTTTTGGCCTTTTGGGTATGAAATATGCTTACAAGATAGGGGAAAAATATTCTTACAATCTACTTTGGGTTCTTTCTTCTGTAGCTCAAGGTATTCTTTTGATTTTCATTGGCGTTGTGATCAAATCTTGGATTGCTATCTTTGTGCTATATATAATCTTTGAATTCTTTTATGGGCTCTGGAATCCTTCTTGGAATCATGTTCTTGTTGAACAAACTCGAGGGAAGGCAATTGCAACAACCAGATCAATATTGATGGCCTTTTTTGCACTCTACATTACTATTGGAAAACAAATTCTTTCTTTCGTTGACGTTGGATATGCCTTATTAGGATTGGGTCTCTTTATTTTGATTGTGAACTTAATTCTTGGGAAAAAGATTTTGAGACTGACGACAGAACGTCAAATCATCCCTTCCTCCTCCCAAAAACCACCAAAAAATAAGTAGAATAATTTATGCTACCAAGCATTGAAATTGCTAACAATGCCGTGGCTACTACAGCAATCAAAAAACAAAACTCAATTGTTTCTTAATCTCCAAACATAAAGCCTCTCCCATATTTGAAATTTTTTTCTTTAATCGGCTTTTATCTAAAGTTCGAAGTTGGAATAGTAGAACAACAGAGTCTTTACTAAGTTTGGAAATTTTTTGTGAGAGAAAATATGTGGTCATTTTTCCTTTGGCCTTCAGATTAGATGTGATCGGAGCAACAATAATAGTATTTAAATTAGTATTTAAAATGTTGTTTTGCATTACCAGGACAGGCCTGAAACCTGCCTGTTCATGGCCTTTTACAGGGTTAAGATTCGCAAGATAAATATCTCCTTGTCGCATAATTTATAGTAATTTAAAGTGAAAACTGAACTAAATCCCAATCTTCCTCAGATGGTAGATCATCAAAATTAATCTTAGACAAAGCCTTTATGTCTTTGCGCAATTTAGTCCTAAACCAAAATTCCAAAGCTTTTTTAATTATAGAGCTTTGAGTCGCGTTCTCCATTTCAGAAGTTTTTTTAACTTCGTCAACTAAAGAAGAGGGTAGTAAAGCCGAAATGCGGGTGGTTTTTGTAGACATAAAAAATATTACGATCTAATAATACCATATCGTAATACTAATTTCAAGGGAATTTTTCTGCCTAACTCTTAAGCTTTTAACTATTAACACCACTCATCCAATGTTGAACCTGTTCTTTTGTTAACAATTCTCCCTCTTCGTCTTTAAAATATAAGCCTTTACTTCTGTATTCATATCTTCGTGTATGTCTGTTAAACCAAATTTTCCACTTCCTGGATAACGCCCCCTTTTCCGGTGCTCGTAATGCCGTAGCTGTTTGTATAGATTGTTTGATTTCCCCCGGTTTTTTAGATTTTCTAACCTTAGACCGAATCAAATTCCTGACACTCCTAATGCCAATAGTAACAACATCACATCCGTCCTTATTCCAAATAACTCCTTCAGCAGTTCCCAAAACGTTAACCATTACATCAGTCCATTCTCTGCTGGAAAGCTCAATTGTTTCACCATGTAAATCTAATAGTCCCAGCTGAAGAAAAATTCTTTGTCGAACATTATATAATTGTGCTTTTAACTCAGGATCAGAAACTGTCTGAAATTTTATTTCAAATGTTCTTCCTCGAAAACGTCCATTCGGACAACGTTCTTGTTGCATAAATAATCTTTTTTAAAAGAGACGCCACATTAAAACAATTAGCAGAAAAAGTCAAACACCAATTCTCTTCAACAATTTCTTGAACGCCTTTTTGAAGCCGTTTTCCCGAAGATATCTAAACCCGCCTTTGATTCCGAGTCCTTTTTTCAAATTCAAATTAACTCCTCTGTCGGGCGCGGGCCTTGGATTTTCCAACCAGCCAAGCAAAGGCTTCTGAACTTTTTCATAATTACATTCCTCCTTAATATACTTTCGGCCCTCCTCTCCGTATCTTCCTTTACCCTTATATATACTAATAATAGCTTCCGCCAATTTCTGGTATTTTCCGCTCGCAACTCCAATGCCGGCGCCAACCCGCTCAACCTCGTAAGAAATTTCACTGCCAAGCGTTGTAACCACCGGCAAACCGAATTTCATCATTTCGTTAATTCTATTTCTTGCCCCGGTCAAAGTTTCCACGCAACGACGATCAACATTTATTCCAAAATCCGCCCGTCTATATATATAAGGTATGGCATCCGTATCCACCCAGCCCAGAAAAACAAACCGATCGCGAAATTCCGATTTTTCGATCATCTCCCTGAATTTCGCAAAAGTCTTGTTGTCCAATCCTTCCACACCTCCTCCGGTCGAAACAAAATACAAATTTTTACATTCCGCCATCGCGGCCACTACACCCTTATATAAGGTAACCTCATCAACCCAGGTATTATATCCGCCAAGCCAAAGCAATACTTGCGCGTCCTTCGGCACGTCTCTGAACAGATCTGCATACCGTCCGGTTCCATCAGACTCAGTCGGATCACCGGAGGCCTTTAGGTCATCCTTTAGGACCTCATCAATCCTTTCCCCTTCAAACCACTCGGTTCCATTCGGAATATGCTCCACGAACCTGTACCCGAAACTTTCTCTATTCAACCGACCGGCGCTCGCCAACTCTCCAAGCAAAGCATGTCCCTCAGCCTCCGACACCGCCGACAATTTATCAGCCCGCTTCAAAACACTCGCCTCCATTTTATAATAATGCGGCAAATAATCATTTGAATCGGTTTTATAAGCCTGCGCCTGGCCCTCCGCCATAACCCAGCCGTTCAGATCAGCCCAGAGCGGTGCCCGCGATTTCAGACGGGAAGCTATATAAGAAGGATAAGTATTTACACTCACAATAGCGTCCGGATGCAGTTCGTTATGTAAAGTCTGAATCCGCTCCAGCAAAGAGGGGTCGTTTTTTGAAATAGTAAGCTGGGTAAATCCGTCACGGTGAACCTCTTTATATTCCGGCTCGTCATCATAACACTCAGGCATCGCGATACACACGACCGCGAGTTCATATTTTTCCCGCCTTGCCGAAGAAAACGCGTTTTCCGCGCTGTCCACAACTGTCCCACCATCACGTAGCAAAGGTTTCAAAAATTGATATGTCCGTAAACCGGCGGCAGGCCTGGATTTCGTGTTGTCTTCGGGCAATGGCGCACTGCCCACAATCAGGATTCTTTTCATAAAAAATAAAAATTTAATCTGTAAATACTCAAACACCCCAAATTCAATAAAACATTATCAAATTTTAGTCAAATAGGGTAGGCAAAAAACCCACCCCCACTATATATAGTAGAAAAGAAAATTCCATACCCCAACGAAACAACCCTCAAAAAACCAAAAAACACAAACAAACAAGTCAATACCTCAACCCCATCCCCAAGCACCACAACATCTCTAAAATCTGTCACTTTAAATTTCGAAACAAAACCTCCGGGATTCAGTTCTAAAGCACGAATATTTTTATGGTGAATTTTGGCTGTAAATCAAAGAAAAACGAGTGTCGACTGCCCGAAAGACAAGGGAAAAGTGAAGAAAAAGTTACCCTTGTTAACCGCGGGAATAAGCCTAATACGATTGACTCCGAGTAGTCACTTTGATAAATTTCATCCGATAGAATTATCAACAAAAAATGTGCTAAAAATTAGGAAAACGGCTTAAGAAAGCCAAAAACACGAAGAGGTTGTGACTAACTAACATTCTCACATATACCTTATATATATACGCTAGAGCTCAGATCTTTGAAAAACAGGCAAGTACAAAACGAAAACATTAACAAGAAATTTTTTAAGCAATAATCGTTTTCATTGAAAGGCGACCTTTTCACGGCCAATCAATAAAACTTTAATATATATATTCAATTTATTTACAAACTTTTAACCCAAAAGTATATGCACAAGTTGCTAAAACTGATTGCCCTACTGGGAGTAGTGGCAATCTCATCAACGCTTGTTGTATCTACGGCTACGGCTGAATGGTATACACCTTATGTGGACAACCTTGCCAGCGTAGGCGTTGACTTCGGCGATGTCGGAGCAAATACAACAAGATGTGAATGGGCAGAAGGAGTTGTTCAATGGAATGGACTGCTTGCAGATTTACCTGCAGAGCCAACATTCCTGGACGTTCCTGCTACTCATCCATGTTACGAATTTGTAGAAGTTGCCTACTCTCACGGAGTACTCGGCGGATACACTGACGCGGACGGAGATCCAACAGGATACTTCGGACCAAGTGATCTGGTCACTCGTGAACAAGCAGGTAAAATGATAGTAGAAGGTGAAGGTCTTCCACTAGTTGAAGACTCAGGAATCTTCCCTGACGAAGCTAGTTTAAGCGGATGGTTCACAGACGCTTACTATCACAGTACTGTTTACGCATGGGCCAAAATGGTAGGCGACAGTGACACAGGAATGTTCAGAGGTGGAGACAACATTAACCACGCTGAAGCCGCTAAAGTTATTACAATTACAGCGGAACTAAATGATGACTATCTTGAAACACCGGACGATATAATAGAAGCAGTGGGAGATCTTGACGTAGTAATCTCAGGCGATACTCCGGTAGGAGCTACGCTTCCATCAGGAGCTACATCAGTTCCTATGGCTACATGGATCTTTACAGCGGGTGACGATGACGCGGTTATTGGTTCTGTAAAAATTCACAGATTTGGAGTATCAAATCTGCCAACCGGTCACAGCGTATACCTCTATAAAGGTACTGAGAGGTTAACATCAGGAAAGAACATCAACAGCACCACTAATCTGGCAATTTTCAACAATCTTAATTACGAGCTATCTGCCGGTGAAAGTGTAGAATTAACACTCCGAATGGATGTTGGAACTGTTGCTACATCAGGAGAAATCGGATTTGAGGTGGCAGAAGTAGATGCTGGAAGCGGTGAAGTTTTACTCGGAGAGGTAAAAGGTGACATGTTCGGATTATCAACAACTTCAGCGGGTACTGTTACTATCGAAAAAAATGGAACAGTTGTGGACGCGAAAGTTGGTGAAAAAGGATTTACATTGGCTAAATTCAAAATTAGCGCGGCAACAGAAAACGCGTCAATTGAAGAATTTGGTCTTTATGTAGGTGCCGGTTCAGTCAATACCGCGGATCTTGAAAACTTCAAACTGTATGTTTCAGGACAAACTGATCCGTTGGCGGAAATCACGTCTGTTAATACACGTGACATAGTTCAATTTTTACTGGACGATCCTTACCTACTGGACAAAGGTGATACACGAAGCTTCCGGGTTACCGCTGAACTAAATACCGGTAGAACAGGAGACACAATTGAGGCTTATATCGACGAAACTACAGATGTAGTCGCTATAGGAGCAACTTACGGATACGGAATGATTGTTGCGGCAACAACTTATGACGGTACCACTTGTACTGTCGCTGCACCTACAGAATGTAACGCTATGACTCTCGAAGGTGGTGACATCACAATTGCCGGAACCACAATCGTAAACCGAAATATCGCTGTTAATCAGGAAGATGTTTCAATCTTGAATTTTACAATTACAGCGGCGACAGACGTAACTTTCGATAATTTTGCGATACATTTAGTTGCAACAGAAACTGCGGGAGACGCAACAGCCGGAATGCTTTCTGACGCGACAGGAACACCTGCGAACTTTACTGACATCAAGATTGTCGAAGTTGGTGGTAGCCATGTATGGGGACCGATTGACGGAGACGCGTTAGTACAGACCTCACCTGCCGGAACAACAGTAGTAACCGAGGGTACCGATACAAACTCTCTCTTCTACTTGTTCACTGACGACTTGGTAATGGACGCGGGTGAAACCAGAGAGTTTGAATTAACTCTTGATGTTGCTAATGAAGCAGCACTTGGAAATGAAACAATCACAGCGACAATTGACATCGACGCTACTTATCCGGTAATGAAAGATGTTAATAACAAAACGCTTACAAACTCTACATCACTCGTTCCAACAAGTGATTATGCCGGAGACGCATTCACTGTTAAATCAAACAGTCTGACAGTTGTAAGAAGTGCCGCGGTTGGTTCATCTACTCAGGTAGTAGGTACTGACGACGTATCGCTTCTGGCGCTATCAGTAGGTGCCGGTGACGCGAACGCGGTTACAATTACTCAAGTAAAAGTTACCGGATATATTGATGATGGAGGTGCTACAAACCTATTTGTAGTAGGTTCAGATACCGTTTACTTCAACGAAGTAGTACTCGGAATGGATCTTTACGAAGGATCTATAGCTCCGGAAAACAAAATCAACGTATCTGCAAAAGCGGCTGACACAGGAGGTGAAGCCACATTTGACAACTTGACCTGGGAAATTCCAGCCGGACAAACAGTTACTTTGTACGTTGTAGGAGAGCTGGCTGCCAATTCATCTTACAACGCAGATCAGCTGAAAGTAGACATTTTAGATGTATCAGCAGACATAGTCGCGGAAGATGGAGATGGAAACAGCATATCTTCAACAAGTTCAGACGGACCTAATGGATTAACTGTAGATAGTACTACACTTTATACGCAGTTAACTATAAGTTCAGGAGGTACTCTTGCTGTAGACATTCCATCAAACACACCAGCTTCAGAAATCGTGGTAGCAGGAACAAGCGGAAATGAATTCTCAAAAGTTAAGTTCACAGCTACTCAGGAGTCATTTATAATCAACAAGATGGCTCTTAGAAATAGTTACAGTGACACTACTGATAGTGCCACAGTTGGTGACTACGATGACAATATTGATACTTTGACAGTCAAATACTACACAGATGAAGAACAGACTGTAGAGGGATCAACAATATGTGCGGCGGCAGCGGAGTCATCATATTATGTATGTACAGGAATGGACATGATGGTTCCTGATCCTGACCTGTCCGGAGTACCGGATTATGCGACTCTTACCATAGAAGCCGACTTGAATGATGTAGCGGACAGTCTGGCTGACGAAGGAGACAAGCCTTACTTCGCACCTTCATTAGCATACGACTTTGAAGCTACCGGTAGTAGTTCAGGTAAGAAAATCGAAGAAAACGGCACAAACGGCCTGACCGTTACAGATTCTGTTGTAGGTTCCTACACATTGGTTTCAAATGGAATGCAGGAAGCCCTAGCGATAACAGACACTCTCCTCACAGTAAGCGATAACGACAATATGGTAGAAGGGTCTCTCCTATGTCTTGACGATAATGATGGCGCAACATGTGGAGCGGACGAGGAAATCGTTTACGTAATTGCTCGTTGTACAGCGGCAGATGTTCCTCATGACGACTGTGCAAATGATAATGAGGTAGTTATTAAGAGAGGAGTTAATGGAACAAATGCCTACATAATACTAGGTGTAAGTGGTGACGATATGCTTTACTACACCGCGGCAACCGTATTAGGTGTCAACTACATGCAGGTACAAGCTACCGACATAAGTATGACAGCCAGCTCAAGCACCAGAACAGGATCTACAAGCTCTACTGAAGCAATCCTGACTTTCACAGCTACAGCAGATCCAGCAAAAGATCCTTTATTGAGACAAGGCTACTACGAAGGATGTACAACAGACTCAACCGCTTTTGTTAACTCAGGAACAGGGCCAACATCATCCAACGCTACAGGTGTAGCTGGAAATGGATTGAAGCTGCTAGCAGATGCCACAATAACAAATGGAGGTGGAGAAGTTTATCAATTCTCAACCGGTGACGCTGCTGACTACGCTAGAGTTTCATTCTGGATCTACTGGCAGAACGCTGCAGCAACCGCATTACCAGTAGATGATATTAAATTTGTAACTTCCGACGATGCAATCTTTACAGGAGCAAACGTTTCTAATCTAGGTTCTACCGCTCTTGTAAACGAAGATTGGACATTCTTTGACATGGCTGTACCAACAGGTACTCTAGCAGGAGATGATTATTTCGGATTGTACTTCAACGATGGTGACACGGTATATGGTATTGCCGATACTGACTACGTCATTCTTGACGAAGTTATCTTCTACAATGAGAAAATCAACGTAGACTTGAAGCTCAATGAAAACTGGGCGGCAATCACTCCAACAGTTGCGTACTTGAAGCAAAACGGTACAACCGTAGCAACAGCATACGCAGATTTGGATGGCGTAGTAAGTAGCAAAACCGGACAAATCCAATTTGTGCCGGTTAGCACTTATGCGGACATTGAAATCAACGGTACAGACACATTTGTAGTGGAAATGGATACAGCTACAGCTATTACAGATGACGCGACCGCTACAGAGAAATTGACCGCTACGATAGATCTCGGAAACGTAGACACAGCAAGTGACGTATACTGGTATGACGGATCAGATATCCTAAATTTCTTAGGAATAAATGCAACGGATAAGATTGATACTGTTACTAGTTATTAATAGTTAATTAATAACTGAAAATCAGTTCGTTTCAAAAAGGCCTCCGAGCAATCGGAGGTCTTTTTTTTGTTGCAAAATTTTCAAATAAAAATACAATGAACACATAGTGACTTAACCCAAAAAAAATGAAAAAAACTATCACAGCACTATTGATAACAACTTTACTCCTCACAGCGTGCTCACAATATGACGTCGATAAACCCGATTTAACAGAGGAAAAGAGAGTTGAACATGAACAAGCCCTCGAAGAGGCCCTGGAAGCCCTGAAAAATGAAGACATTTCTCAGGAGGAGGAACTGGAATCACTAAGAACCGCGGGGATTAAATATGAACGCCTGGGGAAATATGATAAAGCGATCGAATATTACGAAAAAGTACTGATAATTGATCCAGTTGATTTTGTAGCGTTAAACAACATCACGGTTATCTATGAAGAAGTGGAAGAGTTTGAATTGGCGGCAGGCTATGTAGTTCGGCTATACACAAACTACAAAGATCGACAGGGTGTGGTAAGCGATACCATAAGAATTCTCGTGAAAAACAAAGGATTTGATGACGCGCAAATGGTGTTGGAAGAATACACACTAAATTATCAAAGCCCTGAAACACTCCCTTTTATCTCAGAACAATTCGACTACATTCGCAGAATGAGAAACGCAGATACTGAAGCACAAACAACCGAATAAAACCGAATTATAAAAACAAAGCTCCATCAGTCAACACAAAACACGGAACAAACCCTACAATTTATTGTATTAAACAGCGATATTTCTTATAATCCAAAGGAAAGAAACACTTTCACATATATTATAATAATCTAACTCAAAAACCATGAAAAAAGTTTTTAAAATCCTTAAAAAGGCATGGCTGCCAATTTTAACGGTAGTCCTTTTTGGACTAGTCAGCGCCACAACCTTTGCGGCACACACCCTGGGTGATCTAATGGTGGACGATGGTGAAGCAATAGCAATAGTTGGTGGCAGTAACGTAATTATTGGAGATGATGCTGGTAATGATTGTGTCGAAAAAGGCATATCAACAACACTTACAGCGGGTACATACACCCCAACAGAATTAGCGGCGCATATGTCAACAGCAATGACTGCACAATTTACTGATACTATAACAGTCACATATGATTACGAGACAAGAAAATTTTCAATTACGAGTGATACTGATGGAGACAGTATATGTTGGGCAGATGCAGCCAGCACCGCCTTTACAACATTAGGATATGCTGCAGTAGATGACTCAGACATCGATACAACTCCTTCAGTCTCCGACACAGCTCAAACCGTCGGCGACCGTATTTACACAACCTCCACAATAGGAAGCAACTCAATCCTTTTAGAGATAGACCTGGACTTTGTATGGGGCACGAATGAGACGCTTGATAATGTTCTGCTAGATCCACCTGATGGATGGGCAATAAGAGGATGGAACTTGTATGATACTGCGGCTGCCGATGCCGCAGATGCTACAGATACTCCAGACATGGATGAAAATGCAGGAGATTCAGCAGGATGTGCGGATCCACAATCAGCAACTTCAGTTGCTGATTGCGAAGACAATCCAGCAGGAACAGGAGAAATGCCAGCCGCTGGTGGGACACTATCACTTGCACTTGAAACTGCCGTTACAAATGGCCAAACACTGGTCTTACAGGTCTGGCTTGATGTAACTACAACAGCAGCGGTTTCACCAGTCTGGACACTCACAACGACAGACAGTGCTGCAGCAACAGTGGACACAACTTTCAAAGTGGTAGCGGCAGACACGGACGATATCGCGTTTGAAATATATGCAGCAAGCGATCCTTTGGACGGAGATATTTCTCAGGTCCATGATGATGCAGAAACAGTATATATATATAATGATGACAAAGCAGATTTTACTATAGCCGATTGGAGTGTTGTTGATCAAGCATTGGATAACGGATTAGCATTATTTGAAAATGGAACCGCTTTCACAGCCTCACAAGCCGACGCAGGCGGTTTTGACTATATAGTCACAGGTTCAGATGAAAGCAAAGTCGGAGCCGATACAAATTACCTCTCCAGTGCAGTGACGGCAGTCAAAGCTGTAGTGGTCGCGGATACAACAGATCCTGACATAAGCGCGGTAACAGTAAACAATACGGGAGGTAAAAATGTAATAACATTTACACTCACCGAGCCATTGATACATTCCACATTGATCGGAACGGATGTGGACATGTCTATAGCAAGTAGTGCCACTTTTGGCGACACGACAAGTACAAGTACAGGATTAGTATTCGCGGGAATAGGAGAATGGGTGGACACAGATGGACAGCCAAACACTACAAACCAAACACTGGCTAATACAGTTGTGCTGGATAAAACATTAACATCACTTGCGGTTACGATAAACGGACAAACCTCAGCAAGTCTCATTTATTATTTTACAAACACAGTCGCGGGCGTAGCAGCAGATGCTACAAATGATGACTTTACTCCAGCCGGAACGCAAATCGCGGATGCGGCGGCGAATACCACAGACACGACGGCGGTAGGAACAGGAGCTATCACAGTCACCGCAGGCTGGGACGTAACACCATTATCCACAACAGCAGGTTTTGAAAAGAGTGGGGTAACCCCAACCGCGGATTATTTTGCATGGTCGGCAATTGCAGATCCGGGAGATTTCTCAACCTACTTACTTCTTTACCATACAGCTACAATCACCGCGGCAACAGGAGCCAGCCAGTGGGATGGTACTGATGACGCAACTTTGACAACACTCGGAACCGAAACAACTTCAGTTACCGGATTATCAGCCGGAACAACATATTATGAAAGACTTGGGACAGTAGATACGGAAGGAAATATTGCGTTATCAACCGAAATTAGTTCCAGTGCGGGATCAGGAGGAGGAGGCTCCATTGACACCACCGGACCTGTTGCTCCAACAAACTTCGCGGTCAGCGTAAATGAAGATCTTGAAGTGGATATTACATGGACTGATCCTACAGACGACGACATTTTAGAAATAAAAATACTTAAATCGGAGGACGGCACAAATTTCTTCCAAACAACACTTTTAATTGCAGGAACAGAAACTTATACAGATACATATGTTATAGAAGGGGAAACATATTCCTATAAAATCGTAGGTGTCGATGATAATGGAAATATTGGAGCTGAAACCAATGTTATTGAATTAACAGTGGTGGAAGGCGCTGAAGAAGTTGCTGATGATGTAGTAGAAGAGGAAGCCGAAGAAGGAGCTGAAGAAGAAGCCGAGGAAGGCGCTGAAGAGGGTGAAGAAGGTGAAGAAGGAGCTGAAGACTTAACAATCGGAATATCGTTCACAGACACAGGCGGACACTGGGGAGAAGCTGAAATTGAAGCAATGGCGGAAATAGATATAGCGGAAGGTGATCCTGAAGGAACATTCCGACCTGACGGAGAGTTAAACCGCGCGGAAGGTGCGGCACTTCTCTTCAGAGTACTTGGTTATGTTGAACCGCCAGCACCTGATACAGCACCATTCCCTGATGTAGCGGTAGACGAATGGTATGCGGGATATATCAGCAGTATGAAAGCGTTGGAATTGATACACGGTTATGGGGATGGATTATACCGTCCGGGACAAAGTATAAATCGTGCTGAATTCGTCAAGATTGCGTTGGGAGCTTATTACACCGTCAACGATGACGAAGAAGTTCGGGCGGAAATAGACGCGTTAATGGAAGGTGACAAGACAACCGCGTATAGAGATCTTGCGGATGATTGGTACACTCCATACGTTACAACAGCGACAGAAATGGGATTTGTACAAGGTTTTGCTTGTGGTGAATCAACAAGATGTTTCGGAGCTACAAACAATATCACACGTGCGGAAGCAACAATCATTCTCTACAACATGTTCTACGAGCTTTTGACAGCGGAGGAAATTGCAGAAGTGGTAGACGAGGCGGCAGTAGAAGAAGAAATACCAGCATAAGCGCGAAAAATATTAAGATTTCTAAAAACCCACCCCTCGCCGGGTGGGTTTTTTTTATTAACCCGAAAATTTTAGAATTTCTTTAAGAAAATTTAATAAAAATTTAATGTTTGTCTGGTAAAAATACCCTGCATCATAGAAATTGAGCCTCACTCGGAAACCCTAAAAAACTACTTTACCCCTGAGTGAGGCTTAATTACCTCAAGTTCCTTCCTCCCAACTTTTTAGATACTTAGCCTGCTCAGCGGTCAATTTATCAATCTCAACTCCCATAGTCTTTAATTGAAGGCGTGAAATATACATATCTATATCTTCCGGCAATTTGTGGACTCTCGGTTCAAGACGGCCTTTATTTTCAATCAGATACTGGCAGGCAAAAACCTGCCCGCAGAAACTCAAAGACATCACATCGCTGGGGTGCCCTTCCGCCGCCGACAGATTCACCAAACGCCCCTCTCCTAAAATATAAAGACGTCTCTTGCTCGGCATTATATATTCATCCATATTTTCGCGTACTGTTCTATACTTTTTAGCCAGCTTCGCGATCCCTTTTACATCAATTTCCACATCAAAATGCCCGCTATTCGCCAAAACCGCGCCATCTTTCATATACCGGACATGTGAAGGCGTAATCACATCAATATCTCCGGTCACAGTAATAAAAATATCACCCAACCGGCAGGCCTCACTCATTTTCATCACCCGAAAACCGTCCATTTTCGCCTGCAAAGCCCGAAAAGGATCAACTTCGCAAACTATCACATTCGAGCCCATACCTTTCAGCCGCATACTCACGCCCTTTCCACAACTTCCATAACCCGCCACCACCGCAGTCTTCCCAGCAAACATAAAATTACTCGCCCGCATAATTCCGTCCAAAGTCGACTGCCCGGTTCCATAATAATTATCCATCAAATGCTTAGTCAGATTGTCATTCACAGCAATAATTGGATATCTCAAAGCCATATCCTTTTCCATTGCCCTCAGCCGAATAATTCCGGTAGTCGTCTCTTCGCATCCACCAATAATTTCCGAAATAAGCTCCGGAAATTTTTTATGAATCAAAGTAATCAAATCACACCCATCATCAATAGTAATATGCGGTTTGCAAGCGACAACAGATTCCAAATACCCGTAATATTCCTTGTCAGTTTCACCCTTCTTCGCGTACACATGAACACCCTCCTTCACCAAAGCCGCGGCCACTTCATCCTGAGTAGACAAAGGATTGCATCCTGTAATCCAAACCTGCGCCCCTCCATCCATCAAAGTCCGAATCAAAACAGCGGTCTCCTTGGTAACATGCAGAGCCATCGCAATCCGAAGCCCCTCAAACGGCCTGCTTTTCGCAACCATCCGCCGAATTTCCATCAAAGCGCCCATCTGTCCCTCGGCAAGCTCTATATTCTTAAGTCCCTGCTCATACAGAACCGGATCAGCGACTTCGTATTCACTCATAATTTCAATTTTAAAGATACTTTTTAAGCTTCTGAGCGACGTCAGTCTTCTCCCATGGAAAGTCGGTCCCGGAACGTCCAAAATGCCCGTAAACGGCAGTTTTTTGGAATCTGGGCTTCCTTAATTTTAGATATTTAATAATTTCACCCGGAGAAAAATCAAAATGCTTTTTCACGATCTTTATCAGCTCATCATTCGACAATTTTCCGGT
>JAUVQE010000015.1 GCA_030598325.1 Nitrospirota bacterium
AGTTCATGGCTGTGTTTCCTTTTTTTTGCGCGAGGTAAGTTTTTAGAAAGTTTTTTATAGAATCTTTTTCTCTTTCCGAATCCTGGGTGATAAAAATTTCAAGATCTTCTCTTTTTTCTTTGGTTTTAATTAGGGGAAGGCTTTGTGGGAGGCCGAGGAGGTTTTTTGTGAATTTTCCGTCATCATTTAAGTCGAGATTTTCACTGATAATTTTGTGTGTTTCCGCGTTTTCGAGGATTTGCCGGAGGTCTTGTTTTGCGCAGTAAGGGTAGGATTTGATGACAATGTTTTCATTGAAATCTTTTTCGATCCATATCATGAAGTTTTCGGAATCGGGTTTTAAAAATATGTCCTGGAGGATTTTTAATGAGGATTTCCAGTTTTGCAGGAGTATTGCGGTTTTTTCGCTTTTTATTTCGGCAAGGTTTTTGGACGATTCTATCAGATTCGATATGGCTGATTTTAGATTTTTCCCTTCTTTTGTGGTTAAAATGTCCTCCGTAATTGTCGCTCTTGGGGCAAATACATTTTGGTCGTTAAATTTTTCGTAAAACAGGCCGATCAATCCGAATATTATTGTTGAGGCTGTGGAGAGCGCTTCGGTTGTCGAGTTTTCTTCCAATGTTTTGAGTTGGTTTAGGAGTATGTCGAGTTTTAAATAATGAGAATTCGCAAAATATAGTTCGGTTGAGAATTTTTCCGAATCAAAAATCATGAGCTCTTTTGCTGGTGGATTTTTTTCGATTGTGTATTGATGGGAGCAGACAGCCGGCGAAGAGTCATCTTTTTCAAGGGCGCGTTTGAAAAAATATTCTTCTTCGGGGTGGGTTTGATTTTCGTCGATGTTAAATTGTGGAATTAGTATTCTTTCCTGATTGAAGAAAATTATTTCTCCCAAATGGCCGGTTTTTGTTTGATCTTTCCAGATTATTAATTTTAGGAGGGTGGTGATTTCGTGGTCTTCAAAATGCGGTTTTTGTTCGAATTCTTCAAGTTTTTTTAGAGAAAGATATTTCGTCTGGCTGTCGATTTTTGCGATGCTTTCCGGAAGAGTGTCTGCGATTTGTTTGAAAATTTGATTTGGGAGGGAAATGTAAGAATCTTTGTCAATTTTTTCCGAAAGTTCTTTCACGAGGTTGTTATAAGGCGGTGAAATTTCGAAGAGCGCGGATTCTTGGGTTTTGAGAATGGTTTGGAGGTGGGGGGATTGTTCATGTTTTTTTGGTTCTTCTTCGGCTATGGGCTCTTCACTTTCGGAAAGAGCTTCGTCTTCGGCTTCGCTCCGCTCTAAACTCGATAAAAAATCCTTTAGTGGCCAGTCGGTTTTTTTGCATAAATTGTGGACGTGTTCGATCATTTTTTTTGGGAGATGGCTGAAATTGTCGGCGAGTTTGATGAATAATTCCATTGCGGCGATTGCGTCGTCCAATGCTCTGTGCTTTTCTTCGTGTTCCAGCTTTAGTGCGTGGCTTAGAATTTCCAGACTATAGGAAGGAAGGCCTGGTAAAAGCACGCTTGCTAATTGGAATGTGTCGTATTCAGGATTATTTATTTCAATGTCGTTTCCTCTGAGAAAATTAGTGTCAAACTGAATGTTGTGTCCAACTATTGGCAGATCTCCTATGAATTCTTTGATTTCGTTGATTTTTTCTTCGAGTGGTGGCGCTTCTTTAAGGTTTTCATCTGTAATTCCCGTAATGTGAGTTATTATTTGCGGAAGTATAATGCCCGGATTTATCAGAAACCGGAGTCTTTCTTTTTCACCGTTCAGGTCGAATTTCACAGCACCAAATTCTATGATTTTGTCCTTTATTGGATCGAACCCTGTTGTTTCGAGGTCGAGCGAGATAAACATGCTTATATCCTATATTAGTTGGGGTAGAATGCAATGGATTCGCTTCGCTCAGCTTGGCACTCGTATACGCGTTCGCTGCGCTGCCGCGTTATATCTTTGTAGACTTATTTGAAAACATTTTTATTTAGTTGTCTACGTTAGAATTTTGACAATTATTTTATATGAGATATGATGATTCGAATTTTAAAAATACAAAATTCAAACGCCCTAGAAAGCACATTAAAAACAAAAACAAAAAATTCTCTAGTGATGAGAGCTGGAGGGAATGAAAAATCGTTTCCTCTGCTGTCCTCGCTAGGTGATGGTCATGTATTCCGTAGGGAAGATGATCGGAGATGATTGGACTGATTCAATCACTGTTCTGCCCCTTTACAGGACCTTCGGGACTTGCGATTGGGGATCACAGACGGCCGGTGGTGCGGCTGAAAACAACACCAAAACTTGGCAGGAATTAACAAAAATAAAAACAAAAGTTCTCAGCTGAAAGGCTGGCAGGAAAACTTTTAACCCCGATTCGTCGGGGTTTTTTTAAAAGATTGTGGATTAATGGGTTTGGAAATTCTAAAAACTTTCTCGAAACGTCCTCGATTTGCTTCGCAAATCTTGCGGATTGTTTCTGCGAGATTTTTCAAAATTTCCAAACCCCGATAGCATCACAAGTCAGTTGAAAAAATTATATTATGCTCTTTCCACAAACCTGAAAACTTCAAAAGCCTATAAAAGTTTTGTGAAGATGTCGAAGAAGTGGTTTGTGTCGGTTGGGCCGGGGGTTGCTTCGGGATGGAATTGGCATGCCATGTATGGGAGAGTTTTGTGCTTAATGCCTTCGATTGTGTTGTCGTTTGCGTTTTTGAGCCAGACTTTCCAGCCTGGTTTTAGTGATTTTTCTCTGATCGCGAAGCCGTGGTTTTGGCTTGTGATGTAGCAATGTTCAGTTTCGACATCTATGCATGGCTGGTTTTGGGAGCGGTGGCCGAATTTGAGTTTGTAGGTTTTTGCTCCGGATGCGAGGGCTAAAATTTGAGCTCCAAGGCATATTCCGAAGATTGGTTTCTTCAGTTTGAGCGCTTTTTTGACTATATTTATAAGTGGTTCAAGCAAAGTCGGATCGCCCGGGCCGTTTGTTAAAAAGATTCCGTCGAATTTTTCTCCCGCTTCGATGAAGTCGTAGTTCCATGGGACTCTTGTGACGGTCAGGTTTCTTTCAAGTAGGGAGCGGAGGATGTTGTTTTTTATTCCGCAGTCGATGCAGATGATTTTTTTTGTTCCTCTGCGATATGTTTTCGGTTTTTTGATTGAAACTTTTGCGACCTGGTTTTCGGTGTCGGGATCGTAGTACTCCGGATCTTCCTTTTCTGTGATGATTTTTCCTATGATCGTTCCGTGTTCCCGGATTTTTTGGGTTAATTTTCTTGTGTCTATTCCTGTAATCGCGGGGATGTTGTTCTTTTTAAGCCATTCTCCGAGGGACGACCTTGCGTCCCAGTGGCTGTAATTTTCGCTGTATTCTGAGACAATCAGACCTTTTATCTGAATTTTATCGCTTTCAAATCTTTTTGAAATTCGTTCGGAATTTTTGCATTTACCTCCAATTCCGTAATTTCCGACAAGCGGGTATGTGAAGGTAAGGATTTGGCCTTGATATGATGGATCGGTCAAAGACTCGGGGTAACCCACCATTCCTGTGTTGAAAACTACCTCTCCTGCGCAGGGAGTGTCTGCACCAAATGATTTTCCTTCAATTCTGGTCCCGTCTTTGAGGACGAGGGTTGCGGTTTTTACTTTTGGCATCGGAGGTATTGTAGGGGGAGGGGACTTTAGTGGCAAGGTTTTCTTTACAGATGAGGGGCTTTAGTTTAAATTATGCCCAGTATAAAAAGAAAAAATGGACTACAAAGGGCAACACATTTTATCGACAAAGCAGTTTGATAGGGATGGGTTGTTGGAGTTGTTTGAGGAAGCGAAGGAAATGGAGTCCGGTGGAGGGGGTTTGAGCGGGAAACTGATGGCGACTCTTTTTTACGAACCGTCTACGCGGACGCGGTTTAGTTTTGAGTCTGCGATGTTGCGACTTGGTGGAGGAATTATTAGTAACGCGGATATGGTGGCGACTTCTTCACATAGGAAGAAGGAATCTCTTGAGGATACGGGGAAAGTTGTGTCGCAGATGGTTGATGTTATTGTTGTTCGGCATCCGGAGGAGGGATCAGTGGCTGAGTTGGTGGGTAAGAGCGATGTGCCGGTGATAAATGCGGGGGATGGTGCGGGTGAACATCCGACACAGGGGCTTCTGGATTTGTATACAGTTTGGAAAGAGAAAGGCGATTTGGATGGTTTGACGTGGGGGATGGTCGGGGATCTGAAAAATGGGCGTGTTCCTCATTCACAAGCGGATTTGTTGAAGTATTTTGATGTAAAATTTGTATATGTTTCACCTCCCGGGCTTGAGATGCCGGAAAAGTATCGGGCGGGGAATTATTCGGAAAGCAATGACCTTCGGGAAGTTATCGGGGAGATGGATGTAATTGCGATGACTCGTGTTCAGAGTGAGAGATTCAAGAATGAGGAAGAATATAAAAAATATGCAGGATCGTATGTTCTTGATGCCGGAATGATGAAAGGGGCGAAGAAAGACGCTATGGTTCTTCATCCTTTGCCTCGTGTGGATGAGATTGCCGTGGAAGTCGATAGTGATCCGCGGGCAAAATATTTTGAGCAGGTGAAAAATGGAGTTTTTGTGCGAATGGCATTGTTGGCCAAAGTTTTAAAAGGATAATATGGGAAAGATTTTATTAAAAAATGGAGAGGTTGTGTCGAGTAAAGGCACTCTAAAGATTGATGTTTTGATTGAAGATGGGAAAATTGTTGGATTTCCGGAGGATGATGATGAAGTTTCGGATGCGGAGGTTGTTGATTGTATGGACAAATTGATTTTGCCGGGTGTTATTGATCCGCATGTGCATTTTCGTGATCCGGGACAGACTTATAAGGAGGATTTTGAGTCGGGGTCACGGGCTGCTGTTTCGGGCGGGGTGACAACTGTTCTTGATATGCCGAATAATGATCCGCCGACAATTTCGCGGAAGGCTCTTGATGATAAGCGTGCATTGGTGTCCGGGCGGAGTTATGTGAATTATGGGTTTTATATTGGGTATGATGGTGGGAATTTGGAGGAGGTGAATGAAGTTAAGAATGTGGCTGGGGTGAAGGTTTTTGTGGCGGACAGTACCGGGGAAATGGGAGTTTCCGGAGAGGATTTGGAAAAATTATTTGAAAAAGGAAATAAATTGATTGTCGCGCATGCTGAAGATACTAAAATCATCGAAGAGAATAAGAAAAAACTTTTGAAAGGGAAATATGGGCCGGAAATTCATTCTGAAATCCGGAGTCCGGAGGCGGCGGTAAGCGCTGTTAAATATGTATGTGAATTGGCGAAAAAATATAAGCATTCGGTTCATATTGCTCATATTTCGACTGAGGGGGAGGTGGATGTTATTGAAAAATATAAAGATTCTGGGGTGACTTGTGAGGTGACGCCACACCATTTGCATTTGACGGAAGATGATTATAAACATTGGAAAAATTTTATTAAAGTTAATCCTCCCGTGAGGAGTCGGATGGAGGTTTTTTCTTTGTGGAAAGCACTTAAAATGGGGGTGATTGATATTATTGATACTGACCATGCGCCGCATTCGTTGGAGGAGAAGGGTGGGGAATATCTTGATGTTCCCGCTGGTGTTCCCGGTGTGGAGATGCTTTTGCCGATATTTTTGAATACTGTGGATAGTGAGGGGATTACTATTAGTGAGCTGGTTGGACTGGTATGTGAGAAGCCCGCTGAGATTTTTGGGATTCCAAATAAAGGTCGAATTATGGAGGGGTATGACGCGGATATTGTGGTTGTGGATATGGAACTTGAGAAAAAAGTGGAGCGGGAAAAATTATTTTCCAAAGCGGGATGGTCGCCTTATGAGGACCTGGTGCTTAAGGGGTGGCCTGTTTTGACTATTGTGAATGGAGAAATTGTTTTTGACCATGGCGAGATTGTAGGGAAACCTGTTGGGAAAGAGGTTGAATTTTAGGGCTAATTTCTTTAAGTTTAGGTAAGATAATACTTAAATTCTCATATTATGAAAAAAATTATTGTTTCAACTCTGGCGCTTTCAACTGTTTTTTTGAGTGGATGTTCTCTTTGGGATCTTTTTATTGATGACGTTGAAGTTCATAATGCCCTTATTCAGAAGATGGATGGTGTTTTGATTGCTGAGGAAAATTTTTACAATGAATATTGGGCATTGGTGGATGATATTGATGTTTCTCCTTTTGTTGGGGCGTATGATGATTTTGTGCAAGCGGTTGAAGAGCTGGATGTGTATTTTACCGAAACCAGATTCGCTTCCGGGCAGAAAATTTTTGTTGATGATTATAATGAATATTACGAGGGTTTTATGGCTGATTATCTTGAGTATGCCGGAAAGTTTAAGGATGGAATAGAAGAAAACGGATATACATTTGAGGCAATGACGTCTTATTTTGAAGAGTTGGATAAATTTACTGAAGATTTTGTAGAAAAACACAATACATTGATTGATACGATTAATGTTCAGGCCGATTACACGACTTCAGGAATGTCTTATTAAAGGGTAAATTATGGCTAATTTAAAGGTAAAGTTTTGTGGTGTGGAGTTCGAGAATCCAACAGTTTTGGCTTCGGGAATTTTGGGTGTTACCGCGAGTTCTTTGAAACGGGTGGTTCGGAGTGGTGCCGGCGGTGTTACCACAAAATCTATTTGGCTGGAGGAGCACAAGGGACATGAAAATCCTACAATGTTTGGGACGGAGCATTATTTTATAAATGCGGTGGGGCTTAGTGATGCAGGCGTGAAGAAAGCGGGCGCGGAGACGTTTCCGGAGTATTTGAAAGATAAGCCCGCGCCGATTATCGCGAGTATTGTGGCGGGGTCGGTGGCGGATTTTGGGAAATTGGCGGCTGAGATCGAAAAATGTAAGCCGGATGTTATTGAGGTGAATATTTCTTGTCCGAACGTGGAAGATGAGTTTGGGAAGCCGTTTGCGTGTGTGGCCGATGATGCGGTTGCGGTGACGAAGGTTGTGAAGAAAGCGGTTGGGTCTGTGCCTGTTATTGTGAAGTTGTCGCCGAATGTTTTTGATATTGGTGAAATTGCTCGTGCTTGTGCGGATGCGGGTGCTGACGGTTTTTGCGCGATAAATACTTTGGGGCCGGGGATGGTTATTGATATTGATTTGCGGATGCCTATTTTGAAAAATAAAGTTGGTGGAGTGAGCGGTCCCGGAATTAAGCCTTTGGCGGTGAAGGCGGTTTACGATGTTTATAAGGCTACCGGTTTGCCGATAATTGGGACAGGTGGTGTTTGCAGTGGTGAGGATGCCATTGAGATGATGATGGCAGGTGCGCGTTTGGTTGGAATGGGGACGATGGTTTATTATCGAGGTGCTGAGGGATTTGGTGAAGTTGTTGCGGAAATTTCCGAGTGGTGTGACAAGAATGGAGTGAAAAATATTGAAGAAATAATTGGAGTGGTTAAATAAAATTATGAATATAAAAACTTTTGATTCGAGGCCGGTCGCGTTGCCGATTAAGAAGATTGTTCGTGAGAATGCGACGACGAACACCTATGTTTTTGATTATCTTCTTGGGAGCAGTCCCGGGCAGTTTGTGATGATGTGGATTCCGGGTGTTGATGAAAAGCCTTTTTCTGTGGCGTTTGATGATGGGAATGAGTTTTGGCTGACTATTTGTAATGTTGGGGGGGCAACTGCGGAGCTTTTTAAGCTGAAAGAGGGTGATAAGGTTGGAATTCGTGGGCCTTTTGGGGCCTCTTATAAAATTTCTGAGGGGGATCATTTGGCTTTGGTGTCCGGAGGGTATGGTGCGGCGCCGATGTATTTTGCGGCGAATGAAGCTGTGAAAAAGGATTGTAAGGTTGAGTTTTTGGTTGGAGCTAGAAATAAAGATTTGCTTTTATACACACGAAAGGTTTTGGGGCTTGGAAATTCTGTGAATTTGCATATTTCTACAAATGACGGATCTACCGGATTTAAGGGGTTTGTGACAGAGGTTCTTAAAGAAGTTTTGGAGAAAGGTGATGTTAATAAGGTTTTTACCTGTGGGCCGGAAGTGATGATGCAGGCTGTAGGTGAAATTGCTTGTGGGGCCGGGGTGGAGTGTTATTTGTCGGTGGAGAAATATATGAAATGCGGGATCGGTGTTTGTGGGCAGTGCGCGATTGATGATACCGGAGTGCTTGCTTGTAAGGATGGGCCGGTGATGAATTATGCCGATGTGAAGGATTTGCCGGAATTTGGAAAATATCATCGGAATAGTGTTGGGAAAAAATGTAAATTTTAACTTTAAAAATATGTCTTTAGCTAAACAAATTGCGGAAAATTTATTACGGCGTGGGGCTGTAAAAGTTTCTATTGATCCTCCTTTTACCTGGGTGAGCGGGATAAAGTCACCTGTTTATTGTGATAATCGAAAAATGATTTCGTTTCCGGAAGAAAGAAAGGCGGTGGTTGACGGATTGATTAGCCTGATGAAGGAAAAGGGACTTAAGCCGGATGTGATTGGAGGAACCGCTACCGCGGCGATTCCGTGGGCGGCTTTTGTGGCTTATGAGCTTGGTTTACCGATGATTTATATTCGTCCGGAAAAGAAAGAACATGGCGCGGGGAAACAGATTGAAGGTCATCTTGAGCCGGGGCAGAATGTTTTGATTGTTGAAGATTTGATTTCGACCGGAGGGTCGAGTGTGAATGCGGCGGAAGCTGTTCGGGAAGAGGGACAGTGCACCGTTGAAGATGTTTTTGCGATTGTAACATGGGAGATTCCAAAATCTGTTGCGCGTTTTCAGGAAGCTGGTATCCGACTGACCACATTGACCAATTATACGAATATTATTGCGCTTGCGGCTGAGACGGGGGCGGTTCCTCCAGATCAGCTTGATGCAGTATTGGAATTTAAGGAAAATCCCGCTGAGTGGGGGAAAAAGATGAGCTTCTAGTTTAACTTGACGTATTTGCGTTTATATTGTAAGGTTCGTCCCTTATAGCGTTTAACGTATATTTATGTCAGTAGAAAGTCCTGAAGTGAGGGGGAGCGTCGAATTACACCCTTTGTATCGATCTCTGAAGCAAAGATGTTTGGTGGTGGTTGATGAAAATGGGGAGGCGCTTATGAGGAACAAAAAAATGAAGACGGAAGGGTTGCCGGATTTGGCTATTGTTTATGTTACCGGTGAGAGGTCTGAAGATTCAAATGTGGGAAGTGAAAATTGTAGACAATTTGTGGAGTGGGCCGCAACTCTTCTTGCGTTAAGGGATGAGAAAAGACAGTTTACATATGATGATCCATATTTGTTGATGGAAGGTGTTTTATTGAATTGGATAGTTATAAAAAATTTGGAACCAATACATGTAGAAAAATTAATGCTCGCGTATAATGATCCTTTTGTGCCAAGTGGGCACGTTGAACTTGTGTTTGCCAGATTGCAAATACCTCAGTTGAGAAACGAGGTTTATGATGATTTTTATTCGGGTGTCACAATTCCTCAGCATGGAACTTCGGCACGCACGATTTTGGATAGGGTAACATTAATGAAGAATCTTGATTTAGTCGATTTTGATAACGCAGATCGTATTTTATACACAGGTGGAGATTTTCCCGTACCATACGCTTATAATCAGATGGAAGTTTTGGCTGGCAATAGTGACATTGAAATTATAAGGCCATATCAATTGGTATATGGGTTGCAAACGGGGGCTTTGATAAGAGCAACAAATCCGCAAAGGGAAGAGAGAGCTGCAGATCTTGATGCTTTTATTGAAAAATGTAAAAATTTAGAAGGTTGTGTGGGGAAAGATTCTGTTTCCCAAGACATTTTTTGTTTTAAAAGCAGAACGTAAATTTGTGATATACTCTTTCTCGGCGAAATATTACTAAAATCGAGGTATGTCTAATCATTTTGCGGACCGGCTTATCGAGGCGGTGAAAAAGAAGGGGAATCCTATTTGTGTGGGGCTTGATCCGAGGTTGGAGCAGATACCTTCGCAGATTAAGGAAAAGGCTTTGAAGAGTGGTGGTTCGCCGACAAAGGCGGCGGCGGAGGCTGTGCTTGAATTTAATAAGGGAATTATTGATGTGGTTGCGGATCTTGTGCCTGTGGTGAAACCTCAGATCGCGTTTTATGAGATTTTTGGACATGACGGAATATGGGCGTATCAGGAAACTTTGAAATATGCGAAGAGCAAGGGTCTTATTACGATTGCGGACGCGAAGCGGAATGATATTGGTTCGACTGCGGAGGCGTATGCGCGGGCGTTTTTGGGGGAAGTTGAGTTGTTTGAGGGGGATCAGGAAGTTGTGATGCCGATGTTTGATGCTGATTCGCTTACAGTGAACGCATATCTTGGATGGGATGGTATAAAACCGTTTGTGGAGGAGGGTGCGAAATATGGGAAGGGGATTTTTGCTTTGGTAAAGACGTCGAATCCCAGTGGAGCGGATTTGCAGGACTTGGAACTTAAAGAAGGTGGGCGGATTTATGAAGTGATGGGTGGGTTGATGGATAGTTGGGGAGATGATCATGTTGGAGAGAGCGGATATAGCTTGGTTGGGGCGGTTGTTGGAGCGACTTATCCTGCTCAGGCGGCGGAATTGCGAAAGATAATGCCTAAGTCTATCTTTTTGGTGCCCGGTTATGGAGCTCAAGGTGGTGGAGCAGAGGGTGTTAAGCCTTGTTTTAATAAGGATGGGCTTGGGGCTATTGTGAATTCGAGTCGCGGAATTATTTTTGCTTATGAGAAAATGGAGAAGTTTGATGAGGCGAGTTATGCGGATGCGGCGAGGGAAGCTGTTTTAGAGATGAAGAAAGATTTAGGGAGTGTTTTGTAGGGCTTCCCAATCTTTTAGCGTCAGGTGTTCCGGTCTTTTGTCTTGGAGGTCGAGTTTTTCGAGTTGAGGTTTTAGGTGGTGGAGGGAGTTTGAGAGTTTTTTTCGTTTTTGGGAGAAGGCTTGGTGGACGAGCTTGAAGAGGGATTTGTGGTCTTGGATAAGGGGTTTTTTGAAGACTTCGATTTCGAGGATGGCGGAGTCGACTTTTGGAGCGGGTTTGAATGCGGATGGGGGGACTATTGCTATGAGTTGTGGTTTTCCGAAATTTTGGACGTGGATCGCCAGGACGTTTAGTTTTTTGTCGGCGCAGATCTTTTCAGCGACTTCTTTTTGGACGAGGAGGACTATTTTCTCTGGGCGGTTCTCAGTATGGAGGAAATGGGAAATTAACGGGGAGGTGATGTAATATGGAATGTTTGCGACGAGTTTGTAGGGGGGCGGGGGTGGAGGGAAGTCGAGTGCGTTTTGGTGGATTAATTCGATGTTTTTGAGGTGGGCGAATTTTTCTTTGAGAATGGGGATTAAGCGGTCGTCGAGTTCAATTGTTGTTACTTTTTTTGCGGATTTGGCGAGTTCTTCAGTGAGGACTCCATGTCCCGGACCGACTTCGATGATGTTATCGTTTGTGGAAAGGTCTGCCGTTTTTATTATTTTGGCAAGAACAGATTTGTCCTGTAAAAAGTTTTGGCCCAATGATTTTTTTGCTCTCATCTTTTGGGATTTTATCAGTAAGGTGGGGATTGTCAACAAAGATTTACAATCTTCCGTGTTTATGGTAAAATATACTTAGATTAAACAATAAAAACAAAAACAATGAGTCCTTATCCTTCCAGCAGTGATTCTTTTCCGCTTAAGAAAAAGTTTGTTATTGGAAAAGCACCAGAAGCATTACCGCGTAGACGAGTAAAATTTGCAGTAGAAGAAGATGTTGATAGTAGAGCGCTAGCCACACTCGATAGGCTTGGACGTATACGTACGGCATTAACAAACTACCTGGCGAGAAAGGATATTAAAAGTAAAAACAGGAAGAGAATGGTAAGAAAACTTGGAGCGCTAAATAAAGTTCAAGTTGCATTAACAAAAGTATTGGAAAAAGCAAAAGAAAGAGGAGAAAAAGTACCTCGTAGAATTATTAAAAGAACAATGTCAATAATAGACAAACGAGTCAGAAGGATATCAGAAAATAGACCTGCACAGATTGCGTATAAAAGATATCTACGGGCATTAAGAGAAAGGGCTTTTGCACAATCATCTATAAGCCCGCAAACCCTAGTCGGCTTATTTTCACTACTACATAATGGAGGATCATCTAAAGGCTATAAAGATCATATGGGAGAATCATTAGATAGATTTGGTGGAAGAAGGGCAATGGTAAAAATAAAAGATAAGGGTGGAGAAATATTTATTGTAAGACGTACGGGGGACAGTTTAAAACTTACGCATATAACCCATGATACTAGAAAGGTACCAGGGAAATTTGTGATTACAGCAGAAGGAAAAAAAATTCAGCGCAACAAATATATTAGAACAAGAGAAAAGAAAGAGTTGGTAGTAAGATTTAAAATTATAGGAGGAAAATGGGTAATTTTTGATAAAGCTGGAAAGCGAATACAAAAGGCGCCTAAAATGCGGTATGCCCTCTCTGGTTTACATGATGAAGGCCTAACGGTTGCAGTAAGAGGAAAAGGAGAAGAAATCGCTCGTGGACCAAAAATATCAAAAGCACCAAAAAAAAGGAAAAGAGAAAAACCGGTAATAGCTGTTACACCAGTACCTCTTAAATTTCCCGGCAAAAAATCAGAACGTCCTATGGTAGTAACAGGGAAATCACCAAAAATACCAACAGCACCTAAAGTTGAACAGCCCGAAGTAAAAATTAGTGGTCTAAAACCTGAACAAACAGCAAAAATTGTTGCGGCAAGAGCAAAGTTTATTAGAGTATTAGAAGACCCAAAAGCGTCTCCATATGAAATCAGAAGTGCTTTCGGAGTTTTCCTATCTAAACTGCCATTAGGAATAAAACTATTAGGCATGAAAAAAACACTTCATCCTAAAACATACAGCCATATTCTAAGGATAATATACGGTAACAATGAAAGAGAAATAATTGCTAAATTACCAATATCAGATAAAGAAAGATTCGCAAGAATAATGTCTAAAGTTGTGGTACCGCAAGAAGCCTTTAAAATTAATTCCGGAGCAGAACGATCAGCTTTACGAATGCGGATAGATGACATGATCCTATATATTAAAGGTTTTACAGCAAGAGTTGCTCGCCAAATTATATCTGATCATAAAGATGACCCCAAATGGCGGGGAAAAAGCCCAGCAGAAAAAGGGAAAAAAGGTGCAAACCTTGTTTTTGGCCTTATTAGAAATCTAAAAAAACTTAGTGCAAAGCTTGAAAGGGGAAAAGATGTACCTGCAAAAGAACTTGCAGTGGCTTTTTCAGTTTTCAGGCCTAGTGGAAAAGCACACAAGAAATATTTGGCAAAAGTACTTCCAAAGGTAAAAACGCTAAAAAAAGAAAAACCAATCAAAACAGTATAAATTCCTAAACAACTATGGATCCAAAAGACCCATCTAAGGCAAAACAACCAAAACAACGTCTACAAAGACTCATTAATAGTTCTATTACTTTCAACATCCTTCCCAAAGAAACTCAAAAAATGTGGAAGGGTATTATGCTTTCAGCCGATCCGGACACAATGAAGGAATTTATCGAGGCCTTAGGAGAAGAAGCCACTAGCGTTAGTGAATTTGAAAAGGAAATTAAAGAAGATATGGCTGAAATTAAAGAATTAACAAAAGAAGCCAATCAGCTTGAAAAAAGCATTAAATCCGACATGTTGGCTATAGAAGAAGAAGAAGATCGAGGAAAAGATATCAAAAAAGCTGATGTCTTGTTAAAAAAATTGGAAAAAATTCACAAAAAGAAATAGTAAAAATTCTCCGTAACCCTTAGTTTGTTTTTCATTTAGTTTTAGAGATTCTTATTAGTTTTAATTGTTCTGTTTTTCCGCTTATTATTGAGATTTTATCGCGGGGGACGCCTAATTCTTTACTTAAAAATTTTATCAGTTCCGCGTTTGCTTTTCCTTTTTCCGGCACGGCTTTTATTCTGATTTTTATTGTTTTTTCACCGTCGGCGTCTTCCAAAATTTCAACAACCTCATTTTTTGGGCTTTTCGGAAGAACTTTTATTCTCAAATATCCTGATTTTGGAAATTCAATTTGCATATTTTCTTACAAAGAATTTTCTCGTTTCTTCAATTATCAAAAATACCAGCGCTGAGAAGAGGATGATTTCCCATTCGATTATGGCCAGTGTGTTGAGGCCGAAATAGCTGTAGACGGGTTCGAATGTGATCAGGAAATAGATTATCAAGACTGAGATTACGGAAGTCAGAATCAGGTATGGGTTTCTAAAGAAGCTTGTTTGCAGGATGGATTTTGCTCTGGTTCTCAGGTCGAACGCGCTTACTATTTGGATTATGATGAGGAGAGTAAGTGTGATTGCTACGGCTTTTGTAAAAGTGGCGGAATTTTCCGGTAGGGTTTCGCCCAGATTCCAGCCGTATCTTATGAGACTGGATATATAAATTAAGCTTAGGATTATTCCCATGGACAAGCTATTTATAATGAGTCCGGGAAGGGAGCGGCGATTTAAGACGCGTGTTTTTTCCGGATGATATTTCTTGCTCATGACGTCTTCTTCTATTTTGTTGACTCTGAGCGCGAGCTCCAGAATTAAATTGAAAACCAGGTCTATTTCGATGATTAGGATGATGGTTAATGGGATCGGGGCTTTTAATGCGAGCGCTGTTATTAGCAGGATTAGTTCCGCGATTTTGCAAGTGATGGCGTGATGGGAAAATTTTTGGTAGTTGCCACTGATTATGCGTCCTTTTCTGATTCCCTCGACGATATTTTTGAAACTGATTTTATGTTTTTTGTTTATAACGGCTACTGTTTCTCCCGATTGGCGGAATAAGTCTATTAATCGTGATTTGTCTGCGGTTTTTAGTTCGGCGAACACGTAGTCTTTTTCTTTGTTCGCAAGCATTTTGTGGATTTTTTCGTCACTTAGGGCGCGCAGGTATTCGCCTGTTACGGCTTCGAAGTACTGCGGGTTTATGAGTTGTTGTTTTTTTCCTATTGCGACGGCTTTTCTTTCTTTTACTTTGGTTAGAATGTATGTTTTTACTCCGGATTTTTTTATCAGCTCAATTGATTCTTTGAGATTTTCTTTTAGCGGGTTGGTGATGCCCATTATTCCGAGGAATGTCATGTCGGATTCGGTGAATTGTTCGGTGTAGGTGCTTTGTCTTTTTAGGGGGAGGGGTTTGTATGCGAATGCTATTACTTTTTGGCCGTTTTTATTTAATTGTTTGACTCTTTTTTTGAGTTTTCTTCTTAATTGGTTGTCAATTTCAATTTTTTTGCCGTTTTTTGTGATTTTGGTGCATTTTTTTAGGATTTCATATGCGTTTCCTTTTGAGAATGCGAAAATTTCTTTTGTTTTTCTTTTGATTGCGATTATTGTTGAAAGTTTTTTTGTGGGGAGTGCCGGTATTTCTTGGATTGTTTCGTAATCATCTTCGGTTTTGTGCTTGCTGAAGCCACATTCCATAATTAGTTTTTTGATCGTTTCTTCGATAAGTTTTGTTTTTTTGAAGTGGCAAAGAAAAGTGGTTATCGCTATCAGGCGGAATATATTATCTTTTAACAGTTCGTTTTTTTCGATCAATATTGGTTCTTTTTCACTATGTATCTGCTGAATTTTTATAAATCTGCTTTCATCTTTGATTTTTCCTTTATATTTGTCATAAAAGAAAGTTCTGACCATCAAGTTCTCTTCTGTTAGTGTTCCGGTGACGTTGGTGCAAATTGCGGTGGTTTCACCTAATTTTGGATGAAATTTTGAGAAAAGCCTGCTGAATCTATTTATTAAAATCAGACTTATTGGAGTCGCTGAAAGAATTACCAGAGCTATTTTTATGAGTATTCCTTGCATGGGCTATTTTAGTTTGCTTTTGCGCCAGTCTTCGATTTTTTTGTGGTGGCCGGAAAGTAAAACGTCCGGGACATTCATTTCTTTAAAGGTTGCCGGTCTTGTGTAGTGTGGGTATTCTTTTTTTCTTTTTAGCGATTTTGAGAATGAATCCTGCTGGTGGCTTTCTTCTTTGCCGATTACGCCCGGAATAAGGCGCGAAATTGCGTCTATCATGACCATTGCGGGGAGTTCGCCTCCTGTCAGGACGTAGGATCCGATGGAGATTTCCCGGTCTACGAGTGTGTCGCGGATTCTTTGGTCGATTCCTTCGTATCGTCCGCAGAGGAGGATTAGGTCACGGTTTTTTGAGGCCAGTTTTTCGGTTTTTGGTTGGGTGAGAGTTTCTCCCTGTGGGGTTAGGAATATTACAGGGCCTTTGTTGGTTTTTTGGACGTGTTTGATTGCGTCGTGGAGTGGTTGGGGCGTCATTACCATTCCGGCTCCTCCGCCGAATGGAATATCGTCGACTTTTTTGTGTTTATCTTTGCTGAATTTGCGGATGTCGTGAATATGGATTTTAATGAGTTTCGATTTTTGGGCGCGTTTAATGATGCTCTCTTTGAGGTAAGAGTCGAAGATATTTGGAAAAATTGTGAGTATGTCGAATCTCATAGTGGTATTAAGATAATGGATTTAAGGGGAATCTTCAATGTCTTACCGTCTTATCCAGTGTCCAAATATTTTTTTCATTATTGAGGTTGTTTTTGGGACGAGGAGTGATGTTGAGGCGAGAGCGACTATTACGAGCCATTCTGTTGCTGTGAGGGGAACGGTTTTGAAGACGGTTTGCATGAATGGAGCGTAGATCATTAAGAGTTGGAATATGAAGGAGAGGAGGACTGCACCGATTAGTGATTTGTTTGAAAGAATGGATTTTATGGTGATGGATTTTTCTTCTTTACAGATGAATACAAAGAAGAGTTCGAACATTACGATTTGGGTGAATACGAAGGTGCGGGCGTGGGATGGGTCGCCGAGGATGGAAGTGTCTATGCCTGATGCGATGTCGACGCTGATTCCGTAAAAATATATCGCCAGGTTTGCGATTGTCTGGAAGACGACGGCGACCATTATGAAGCCGAAGAATTTTTTGAAGATGCGTTCTTGTTTTGGGTGTGGACGTTCTTCCATTATGCCCGGTGGGGCAGGGGATTGGCCGAGCGCGAGGGCGGGCAGGGCATCTGTTGCTATGTTTATCCAGAGGATTTGGAGGGGAAGTACAGGTAAAGGGAAGCCCATAACTGTTAGTAGGCCGACTGCCATGATTGTGTCGAAATTTGCGGCTAGCATGAATTTAATGAAGGCGAGGATGTTGTGGTAAATGCGTCGGCCTTCTTCTATTGTATTTACGATTGTTGTGAAGTTGTCGTTTTCTAAAACTATGTCCGCGACTTCTTTTGTGGCTTCGGTTCCTTTTATTCCCATTGCGATGCCCACGTCAGCGTGTTTTAGGGCCGGAGCGTCGTTTACGCCGTCACCTGTTACTGCGACCACCTCCCCCTGTCTTTTTAACAGGTCTACCAGTCTGTATTTGTGTTGCGGTGATGTGCGGGCGAAGATTTCGGTGGTTTTTAGAGCTTTTTTGAGTTCAGAGTCCGACATTTTTTCAATTTCTTTTCCGGTTATGATGTTGTGGATGGGCATTCCGATTTGTTCACCGATGGCTTTAGCTGTTATGGCGTTGTCGCCTGTTATTATTTTTACTCTTATTCCGGCTTTGATTGCTGTTTTGATGGAGGCTGCGACTGTTTTTCGTGGAGGGTCCAACATTCCAACGAGCCCTACGAATATGAGGTTGTTTTCGTCGAATTTATTGTTGCAGGGTTTGTATGCGAACGCGAGGACGCGGAGAGCTTTTTGTGCGTATTCTTCCGCTAATTTTTCGTATTTTTTTATATCGGATCTGGAGATTTTTTGAATTTTTCCATTTTTTAGTATTCGTGTGCATCTTTTTATGATTTCTTCAAATGCTCCTTTTGAATATATTTCTTTTTCTTTTCCAACTTGATGGAGGCTGGACATCATTTTTCTTTCAGAAGTGAACACTATTTCATCCAATTCTTTATATTGCTTTGTAAATGAGGCTTTTCTGGTAAGGATTTTTAATGCTATTTCAGTGGGATCTCGAAGTATGTTTTTGTCGTTTATGGATGAGTTATTGTTGTTTTCGCATATTTCCAGGAGTTTTTTCTGTTCAGGAGTTGTTAATTTGATTTTTTCTTTAAATTCGTAGCCCTGACCGGGAATTTCTATTTCTTTGAAATCAGTGTTTATGACTTTGACTGTCATTTCGTTTAATGTGAGGGTTCCGGTTTTATCCGAACAAATAATTGTAGTTGCGCCGAGTGTTTCTATTGCGTTCATTTTTCTGACAATCGCTTTTTTGCGGGCGAGTGCCTGGACTCCTATCGCCAGAGTGAGGGTTACAATTATTGGCATTCCTTCGGGGATTGCGGAGACGCCGAGTGCTACCGAGGTCATAAACATGTCTACGATTGGAATATTTCTTATGAATCCGAGACCGAATAGAATCGCTATGAGGACGAGAATTATAAGACCGATTTTTTTGCCGAGAACGTCCAGTTGGATGGTCAATGGGGAGCGGGTTTTTTCCTGTTTTGAGACGAGTTCTACGATTTTTCCGAATTCTGTGTTGATTCCGGTTTTTATCACTTTTCCTGTTGCTCTTCCTGCGGTTACGATTGTTCCTTTATAAAGTTTTCCTTCTTTTCCTGTTCCGGGTCGTTTGTTTACGGGGACTGATTCGCCTGTGAGCATTGATTCATCGACTCTTAGTGAAAAGGCTTCCACTATTTCCATGTCTGCCGGCATTTTTTCGCCTTCAGAAATGATTACGATGTCGTCGGGGACCAGTTGTCTTATTGGGATTTCTTTTTTTTGCCCGTTTCTTACGACTACCGCCGTGTGGACAACCATTTTTTTGAGGGCTTTTACTGCGTTTTCAGCTTTGTATTCCTGTATGAAGCCGATTACGGCGTTTATTACGACTATCGCGAAGATGGCCAGGCCGTCGATTGTTTCGTGGAGCGCAAGTGAGATTGTTCCGGCTATTATCAGGATAATAATGAGGAAGGAAGTGAATTGGGAAAGGAAGATTTTTAATCCGGTATATTCTTTTTTTTCCGGGAGTTCGTTGTAGCCGAATTTTTTTAGTCGTTGGGTGACTTCTTGGGTGTTTAAACCTTTTTCTTTGTAGGTTTGAGGAGTTGGCATAAGTGGAATGAGGGATTCTGCTTTGGATTTTAGCAAAAAAGTGTTGGTTTTGTTAGTTTTGTTATGAAAAACATCTTATCAAATACCTATGAAAAAATTATATTATGCCCTTTTCGTTTTTTGTTTCATTGGGATTAATTCGAGAAAGTCAGGCTGCTTACATTGCTTACCAGATTGCCTTCTTCGTCGTATACGTATACCAATATTTCATGCTCGCCTTCAGGCAGATCCGGTATTTCAAGTTCGAATTTTCCTTGTGATGCGTCTGATATTATTACTGATGACAGGA
>JAUVQE010000027.1 GCA_030598325.1 Nitrospirota bacterium
AAGAAATTGAAGAAAAGAAAAATTTTATAAATTCATTGGAGAAAAAACTTTCAAACAAAGGATTTACCGCAAACGCGCCAAAAGAAGTAGTGAAACAAAACAAAGAAAGGCTTTTGTCGGAAAAAGAAAAACTCAAGCACATACAGCACCAGCTAAAAGAGCTGTAAAAAGCTTATACATCGACTAATACCTGTTTTTTTGCTATAATAACCAAAGCGAGCTTACAAACCAGCGAGCGCACGGCGGGAGCGCGAGCAAGGCGAAGAATCTGGCTTTGCCAGTTTTGAGCCGAAGCGAGCTTACAAATTAAAAACAAAAATGTCAGACACAGCATATTTCGAACAAGCTGAACAAAATATAGAAATCCTCATTTCTGAAGGAAAATTTAAAGAAGCGCACGAAAAATGCAAAAGGCATTTACTGCAATTTCCCGACGAAAAGATATTCCAAAAATTAAAAGGAAAAATTGAAGAAAAAGTACAAGAAAAAAACGAAAAAGTAATAGATGAAAAAATCAACGAAGTAAAATCGCTATGGAAAGAAAATAATTACGTGGGAATATTAAACAAATTAAAACCATTACTAAAAATCGACCCGGAAAACTCAAGACTCAGAAATTTAATTTCAAAAGCGCAGGGAAAATACAAGATAAAAGTGGAAAAGCTTCAGGAAGAATTTGGGAAAAAACAGGTTGAAAAATTAAATAAATTATTTGAGGAAGACGAAAAACTATTATTGGAAGAATTATTTTTATTGGAAAAAAACAACCCTGGAAACAAGCAAATCCTAAAATTGACATCTGATTTCCGAAACAAACTGATAAGGAAAAAAATCAAAGAAAAAACCGATTTAATTCAATCGGAAAAGTACGATGACATAGAAAATTTCATCTCACAGTTAAAGAAAATAGACAAAAAAAACAGTCAAATAGTAAAGCTGGAAAAATCCACGAAACTTCAAAAACACGGCACGCAGTTAGGCGAAAAAAGCGAATACTTATACAAGTCACACACACACCTGGATACCCTGATGAGATTAAAAAAATTCGACAAAGCTGTAAAAGTAGCCAATGAAATATTAGAAGTTGATGGAAATAACGAAAAAATATTGAAAATTTTAAAAAAAGCGGAAAATCTATATTTCAAATCAACAAAAAAAGCTTCAATAGAGTCTATCAATAAAAGCCTTCCAAATCTTTCCAAAGAATACAAAGAAGACAAGACACAATTCGTAAAAATCTAGACCTTTCGCAACTTATAACGCTTTCTTCCAACCCTTTCAAATTGATCGTTATTCTTTAGAGCGAGAATAATTGTGATTTCTTTAACCTGCCTCTTCTTCAAAACCTCTTTAATGACCTTGTCCTGAGTTAATTCTTTCTCCTTTGAAAGAATTCTTTCTATAACTTTTGATACTGTACCTTTTTCATATCCCCATTCCGCAAGCGCATAAATGCCACGTCCGATAAGAACAAATTGATCATGCCGTATAAGTTCATTATGCACCGCCTGAATATTAATATTCCGGTTATCAAAATTCGCATTTGAAATTTTTTCCGCCATATCCACAAAATGCAGAGGAGTTCTCTCACTCTTCAATATAAACATAATCTTATCCCGCAGAGTTCTCGGATGAATATGTCTCCACTCAAAAAGTCCGACCAGATCATCATCCAAAAGTGCAATCCTTTTATCAATATTAATCAACGATTTTACTTTCTTTAGATCAAAATCAGCTTCGTCAAGCATCTTTTTCATATCATCATGAATCTTTTCTATTTTTTTGACGTCACCGTATTTATGCAGTTGATTCACCAACTGATTGGAAACATGCTTCAAAGAATAATCAGCAAGTTTCTCTTCTCTTACGTATGGATGGAAATTGATTGTATTGCCCACACACTTAAGATCGTCATGCAAAACAAAAGACAAATGCAAATGATTATTATCAATCTTCAAATTTTTATCAATCGCGTTTGCAAACTGGTCAAATAACATTTCCTCTTTGAGGAAACCGCCATGTGTCCGAACGGAAGAAAATACAAAATCATGCAGATTCTTAAGAGCCGTATTAAAAACATTTCTCCGCATTTTTGATAATGCGGTTTTCTCGATTTGCCGCACTCTTTCCCTGGTAATCGAAAATTCTTTACCAATCTCATCAAGAGTGTGTTTTCTCTTGGCATCCAAATTAAAACGCTTTTTGATAACAGTCTTTTCCTTGTCAGAAAGCAATAGAAGAAGATTGTTAATCAATGATGGAAGTTCCACAAGAGTTTGGGCAAAAGGTGTGCCGGTGGAAGTGTTCATAGAATGAGGGTTATTTCATAGGATCGCTGCGATTATAAAAACTTTTTGCCAAATGAGCAAAAAAAAGGTCTTGTAATTGTTGTCAAAATAGTTTCTTGTTTAATAATTATGGAGAAAATATATATCCGATACAGTGAACGGTACGAATAAATTTATTACAATTAAAAAGAGCCAACTTTTGCCTTAAATTACTGACATGAACATCAACAGTATTTGTAGGACAGCAAATATTCCTGTCCCAAACATCTTCCAGTATTTGAGTACGGCTCAAAACCTTTCCAACATTATTCATAAAATATTCCATAAGATTAAACTCTTTATTTCTCAAAGGAACATATTCATTACTGATAATAAATTCTCGGGAGGAAATATCTAATTTCAAAGTCCCGAAATCAAAATATTTTTTTCTTTCATACATAAAAAAAATTGTTTATGTAACTATTAATAAAGCAATAATTTAGTCAAACCAAGAATAATAAAAGTTCGAAACAGGAAATCCCTTCAACAAGCTCTTTGCGAGCTCAAAAAACTGTTGTTGATAAATGTTCAACAGGTTTGTACACTAAACTTAAATTCTAACCAAAATTACCATGGATGAAAAAAGTGAAAAAAAATTCAAAGTGAAACTTCCGGAAGACAAAGAAGAGGGGGTTTACGCAAATGCGGTTTCAGTCCATTTTAATTCCAATGAATGCATACTGGATATGGCTTATGTACTACCAAACGCAAAAGAACCACTTCTAAAAGTTGTAAGCAGGATAAATATGAGCCATCGCACCGCCGAATCCTTTTTGAAAGTGTTGTCAAATGCTATTTTGGATTTCAAGAACAAATCCGGAAAGAAGATTCAGTAATAATAATCTCACTATGGAAAACCTAATGGAAAAAGTAATAGCCCTATGTAAAAGAAGGGGATTTATATATCCCGGTTCTGAAATTTATGGGGGACTTGCAAATACCTGGGACTACGGACCATATGGAACGGAACTTAAAAACAATATCAAACAGCACTGGTGGAAAACATTTGTTCAGGAAAGAGATGACATTGTCGGTCTCGACTCATCGATTTTAATGAATCCGAAAGTCTGGGAGGCTTCGGGACATGTAAACTCTTTTTCAGATCCTTTGATGGATTGTAAAAATTGTAAGGAACGGGTGCGGGGAGACAAATTGATTGAGAAGAAATTGGGAGTAGAAGCCGCCGTTGGAAAAACATTGAAAGAAATTGGAGAAATAATTAAAAAAGAGAATATAAAATGTCCAAAATGCGGAAAAGACGATTTTACCGAAGCGAGATCTTTCAATCTGATGTTCAAAACCCATCAGGGCGTGATCGAAGAAACCGCATCAGCTGTATATTTACGTCCGGAAACAGCCCAGGGAATTTTTGTAAATTTTAAAAACATTGTTCAGACCTGCCGCCAAAAAATTCCATTCGGAATAGCACAAATCGGAAAATCTTTCAGGAACGAAATAACCCCGGGAAATTTCACATTCAGAACCCGCGAATTCGAACAGATGGAAATTGAATATTTTGTTTCCCCAAAAGAAAAAAAAGAAGTAAAGAAAATCTTCGATGAATGGAAAAAAGACTGCTACAACTGGTATGTTGAAATTGGAGGAAAAAAGAAAAATTTACGCTACAGAGAACACAAAAAAGACGAACTTTCGCACTATTCAACCATGACATTTGATATTGAATACAAATTCCCATTCGGTTGGGGCGAATTAATGGGATTGGCGTACAGAGGAGACTTTGATCTTGCTCAACACGAAAATTATTCAGGAGCGAATTTGAAATATACAGATCCGACCACCAATGAAAAATATATCCCCCATGTAATAGAGCCCTCGTTTGGAGCGGAGAGATCGGTCCTTACAATTCTCCTAGATGCTTATGATGAAGATAAAATCGACAAAGAAGAACGTACAGTAATGAGATTCGCGCCAAATATTGCTCCTATAAAAGTCGCGATATTTCCACTGGTAAAGAAAGAAAAATTAATAAAAACTGCGAAAAAGATTTTTGACGAACTAAAGAGCAGAATAAAAGTTGAATACGATGAGTCAGGAACAATAGGAAAACGTTACCGCAGACAGGATGAAATAGGCACTCCATACTGCATAACAGTCGATTTCGACACCCTGGAAGACAAAAAAGTAACACTCCGTGACAGAGACACCACAAAACAAAAAAGAATCCTTATCTCAGAAATCCTCGAAGGAGATATATTAAAATTTTAATCAAGCTTGAGAGGAGAGAAGTTATAAATTTCTAATCAAGCGAATTTGGCCTAATAAAATTAGGCTCAAGCTGAGCGAAGATTAGAAATTTAAACTTCTCTCCTCCCTAACCATTGTTAAAAGCGCTGTTTTCTGCTAAAATATAGGGAAAATTAAAACAAAAAGCATGCTTTCCGGTCTTTGGAAATACATAACGTCAAATCCTTTTAAATTCCTACTAATAATTCTCTTAATAATAGTAGGTGTTTGGGCTTCGATAAAACTAATACGGCTTATACACAGATACATTCAATCCCAAAAATTAATATTTTTAAGAATAACCCTTCCTAGAGAAGATTCTCCAAAAGACAAAGACAAACAAACCGAAAAAGACTTTAGAGAAAAAATATCAATAATGTCGCAATTCTACCGTAATTTGCACGAAACCAGAGAATTGAATCTTTGGAATTCACTAAAAGTTCGCATATTTAAACACAATATTTTTACATTTGAACTTGTAGCCCATCAAAAAGTTGTAGATTTTTACATTACAACACCGAAATACTACAAAGGAATTCTGGAAAAACAAATTACATCATACTATCCGAATGCTGAAATCGAATCGATGGAACCCTACAAATACATGCGTAAAGACAGCAAAATAAAAGGATATTACGCCTATACGCAAAAAAAACACTGGTTCCCCATAAAAACATTCAAAGTAATAGAAAACGACCCGCTCAATAACCTAACAAACATATTTTCCAAACTGGAATCCGATGAAACAGCGGTAATCCAAATAGTGATCAGACCAAGAAGCGACAAATGGACAAGAAAAGCGGAAAAAATGGGAGAAACTTATTTCAAGGGTAAAAAAGTAAGTAAAATAAATATTCCGGTACTGGGACCCATTCTCAACGTATTTAAAGGGGTTTTTCTCGGATACGACAAAATGAAAGTCGAATCTCAACAAAGTGGAGACGGATACGTCAGAATGCTCCAGTCAAAAGAGGAGGTCGCGAAAAGAATGGGAGAAAAATCATCACAATCGGGATTCGATACGGTAATCAGATTACTTTCCTCCGCAAAAACCGAAACTAGAGCTGAAGAAATCAGCAACAATATGATTATCGGCTTAAGCCTCTTCAAAGACACTGCTTCAAACTGGTTTCAAACCCGAAGATTATTTTTTATAGATTCTATCAACGACAAAATGTTCCTGTTCGGCTTCGAAAACAGAATGTTGGACAGCAGAACTCTTGGGATAGGAGAAAAACAGGAAATTATGGCGGAAGACGAATTATCCTCTCTATTCCACTTCCCAAATTCAAAATACAATTATTCCCCGACAATCAGATGGATGGACTACAAAGTTCTTCCCGCCCCCACAAACATACCCGAAGAAGGTATTTTAATCGGTCACAACGTACACAGAGGGTACAAAAAAGAAATCAGATTCCGGAGAAAAGATCGTTCGAGACACCACTACATAATCGGTAAATCCGGTTCCGGTAAATCCGCGCTCCTATCATTCATGGTCAGGCAGGACATCATAAACGGCGAAGGCGTTTGTGTAGTTGATCCTCATGGAGATCTGGTTGAAGACATACTTAACTATATTCCAAAAGAAAGAGTAAAAGACGTAATTATATTTGACCCTTCCGATCAGGAAAGACCTATGGGATTAAATATGCTTGACGCAAAAAACTCATCAGAAATGGACCTGGTCTCATCACAAGCTACAGAAATATTCATAAAACTGTTCGGTGATGAAATATTTGGCCCGCGTATTCAGCACTATTTTAGAAATGCCTGTTTAACGCTAATGGAAGACGAAGAAGAAGGCGCGACTCTTATAGATATCCCCAGAATATTCACAGACGACGCATTTCTCAAATATAAAGTAAAAAAAGCCAAAAATCCGGTAGTAAAATCCTTCTGGCAGCACGAATATGCAAATACCGGAGATAGGGAAAGACAGGAAATGATCCCGTATTTCAGTTCAAAATTCGGTCCCTTCATCACAAACTCAATTATGAGAAATACTATCGGACAAAAAAAATCCGCTTTTAACTTCAGAAAAGTAATGGACGAAGGGAAAATTCTACTCATAAAATTATCAAAAGGTGAAATAGGGGACTTAAACACACAGCTTCTCGGACTTATAATAATATCAAAAATCCAGATGGCGGCAATGAGCCGAACAGACATTCCGGAAGATAAACGTAAAGAATTTTTCCTATATGTGGACGAGTTCCAAAATTTCGCTACAGATAGCTTCTGCTCAATACTCTCAGAGGCCAGAAAATACCATTTGAACCTGATAATGGCCCACCAGTACATAAATCAGCTAATAACCACAAAATACGGCGTAACCTCCACGGGAATAAGAGACGCAGTATTCGGTAACGTGGGTACTTTATGCTCATTTAAGGTAGGTGCCGATGACGCTGAATATCTCGCTAAAGAATACGCCCCACTATTAACCGAACAAGACGTAATAGGGATCTCTAACTACAAAATGTACTGCAAACTAAATATAAACAATTCAACCTCAAGACCATTCTCCATAAACACAATATGGAATACCACAGATCAAAATCCAAAAGTAGCAAAGATAATCAAAGAATACTCAAGGTTGAAACATGCAAGAAAGAAAGATTTTGTAGAACAAGAAATCATTGCAAGAATCGGAATAGATCTGGATGCACCGCCTGTAGATGTTAGCAAATTGCCGGGCCAGCCAAATCTCCAAGCCCCTCCTGAAGGCAATGCTATGGCCAATCTTCTTGCCGCAAGTGGGGGAGCACCTCCAATAGGCGCGGAAGAAGAGGAAAACGAAGAAAAAGAAGAGAGCGAGAAATAGCCAAGATTTCTTGACAAAACCCTAAAAACAGGGTACTTTTCTATACTTCTATTCTTATCGAAGAAGTTGGATCTTTGACAATTTAAGTGGGGAGCAATCTGTCTCTTAAAATAATGCTTGACCTCGGCACATCTGTGCGTGAGAGTCAATCATCTAAGAGCCGGATCCTCTCTCTACTTTTAATGGGATTAAATAATTATCGGCAGATATTAAGGATCAAAAGCCTGGTTTTTGGTTCTCAACGTCTGCCGATACTAATCACAGTTTCGGGTTTGACAGACAAAATTTTCAGCAAAGACCGGGAATAACCCCGGTATTTTTTTTCGGAAGCAAACAGGAGGAAAAAAATGGAGTCACGAACAAAATGGATCGCTGGGGGCATTGGTGCGGCCGCTGTCACCATCATAACAACTGTCCTGGTGACGGTCTACATGGACGACATCAAGGAAGTCCTGGGCTACTCGTCGTCTCCCAAGGCGACCACCCCCGTGGACAAGGACCGTGGCCCCGTCCTCACCACCAGCTCGAAGCCGGCGAAGGCCAAGAAGGCGGGAACCAAGAAACCCGCCGCGACCAAGAAGAAGGTGAAGGTCCAAAAGCCCGCCAAGAAGACGGTGAAAGAGCCCGCCACACCCGAGGAAAAGCCTCTTGCCCTCCGCGAGGCCGAACGGAATAATCGGTGCGCCGAGCTTCCATTCAGCTACGAGTTTTCGAAGGGTGACCCAGACGCGAAGGATCGCTTTTACAAGCACTTCTGGGGACCGAACTACGGGTGTTTCCTCGCGGGGGCACACGACCGGAGAATGCCGGGACCTGTCCCTCAGGTCAGGGCCCGTCTTGAGAAGATGTCGCCCAACCGCTTTGCGCGCTACCAGGCCCGCCTGGAGAAGATTGTTCGAAAAGCCGCCTGCCGCACGCTCGACTATTACTTGTCGACGTGCAAGGAGGTATTCGACCAGAATCATAAGAACTACCTCAACAATGATTATCTTCGGGTATTGCTTCAACGGCCAGCGTCCCTCCACGACGTCACCCCCATCGACCGCTACCGCGTTCAACGAGCAAAGCAGAAGCATACCAAGGTCGTGAAACCGACCACCTCTGCGGAACCTCCGGCAACCACGGACAGCGCCGACAAACCGCGACAGCGCCGACACCTCAGGGTCAGCCTGAAAACGCGCCAGCCACGGCTGTGCAGTAACAAGCTAAAACCCTGCCCAAAACCATAGGGGAGTAACAAACAGAAGGGAGGTGACACCACAAAGAGCAGACAGCCACAAAATCCCATACAGTAGACCTAGAGGAAAGCTCCTTCTCATGACAACCACACAGGACGTCATCGAGAAGGAGCTTTTCACATAAACATTTATTTGGAAAAATCCTTTTTATATTTGGCGTTCAACTTTCTCCATTTTATTCTTTCCATAACATCATCATCATTTTTCATCAAATATTCCGAAGAATCTATAAACTGCATAAGCACCACTTTATCACTTTTCCCTTTTAAAAGACTACCAGTCAACATCACTTGCTTATGATAATCCAGTAAACTGTCCTTTAGTATCCTGGAATTAGATTCATATTTTTGTGCATATTCCGCCATTCTCTTAACGACCCAAAGATACAAAAGTTTATATTTCCTTGACGCGTCATCATTAGCTTCCGCAAACCATTTCTCATATATATCCAAACCACTTAAATCAACATACAACTTACGAATTCCCGCACTTTTATCCGCAAACAGCCTCATAAATCGCGCGTCCGTCTGCGCATCCGTCTCCCCGGGCTTTTTCTCCCAGAAATCCCTATCCTGAAGATATTTCATTTTCTTATCCGTAATCCATTCCTTAAATTTATCCAGATCCTTTTTGAATTCAGCCGGTTTACGTATCTCATATTTTTTGCAAAATTTCTCACCGCCAAACTGCAAAACCTTTTCTGAAGGCTCCGAAGCAGGCTTTACTTTCGGTCTCGGCTCCACAGCAGGTTTAGCCTTAGGTTTTGGCTGAACCTTCTGCTCCTTTTTCACAATCATATACGCAAATCTGTCATTCGCGCCTTTCTTTTTACCCACACCTTCACCGAGCGTTAACTTTATCTGCTCTACCGACAAATCATCTAAGTTAAAGTCTTCTCTGGTAACTTCTTTTAGTTTTGAATGGACATTCGTAATTCGTCTGAAAGCCAAAAGAAAATTCAAAACACCTTTTTTCCCGTAAACAATATCGCTCCCGTTTTTCTTCACCAATCTCCAAATATCCTTACGATATTTCCTTTTTAAAACTCTATCGGAACCGGTATGCTTCCCCAGTTTCAGAAATACATCAAGAGCAGGCTTTAGCTCCCGAAACCACTTTTTAGTAGCGGGATCCAATAACTTCTCACATTTTGATAATTGAGCCGCCGCATCAATGTAAGGCTTATACCATTTCGCGTCATGCCATTTCTGCGCGAATCTTGTAGAATCAACGGAGCCTATCAAAACAGCTGGCTTAAGCTTTCTCATTTTTTGAACATTAGCGTCTGTTTTTTCCGCCTCTCCAAGCTCATAATGAGTTATAAAAAAAGAAGCTCTTTCCGATATCGCCTCCTGAAGTTTTGAAATAGAAAAAGAGGACACAAGCGTTGATTTAAATGACTCACGTTCATTCGTAAAATCTGTCGCAGACTCATTTTTTTTATAATCAACTTTACGAAGCTGACTGTCATGGCTTTTTTTGATTTCCACTTTTCTTCCCATTTTTATTTTTTAGATTAAATAATTATACCACGAAAAAGCCTCTATTTAAAGCTTCGAATGGTGTCAGGGGGGAGATTTGAACTCCCGACCTCCGGGTTATGAATCCGACGCTCTCACCAGCTGAGCTACCCTGACAAGTAAAAGACGCTACACGCTTGGTTGCGGGGGGGGGATTCGAACCCCCGACCTCCGGGTTATGAGCCCGACGAGCTGCCACTGCTCTACCCCGCGTCATTAAGCCATAAGAAAATAATGTAATTCAATCTCAAAGTCAATCAAAGCCGCGACACCTAATTCCCAAAGAAAAACTCCCACCACCGTCGTGGATTACTCATCCCCGAGTATCTCGCAAAATCCGATAATTCCTCATCATCTACAACAATTTCCTCACTCAAAACATCCGGCGACAAAACAATAACCTCCTCGCCCGGATTCCCAAGTCCAAGATTCTGTTTCGCAATTTTGTCTATGTATTCTTCGGAAGTAAAATACAGATAATCCTCCCTTTTCTGTCGGTTTTCCTCCTCAATTTGCTCATTTTCCTCTTCAAACTTTTCAATATATTGATCAATCTGATAGCTATTGTAAACATTTTTCGTCAACGAATATACCAGATATCCCACAAGCAAAAATTCGACAATAATAATAATTTTGGTGAGGTTTGAGGTATGTGAAAAACGTGATGACATAGACGAAATTAGAACAAAAAGAGATTATCATAGTTTATTTTTAAACGCAAAACGTCTAGAATCCTAAACATGAACATTAAAGACGCAAAAAACATACATTTCATAGGAATAGGAGGAATCGGGACATCTTCAATTGCCCAGATTCTTCATCACAAAGGAAAAAGAATTACCGGTTCGGACACAACTCCTTCAGCATTAACAAAAAGTTTAAAACTTTCGGGTATAAAGATGAAAATCGGACACAATGAAAAAGCAATAACACCAAAAACCGATCTCGTAATTCATTCTCCCGCCATCCCACAATCAAATGTGGAATTGAAACAAGCCAAAAAACTCAAAATTCCAACAATTTCATATTCAAAGGCACTCGGCGAACTCACAAAAGACTATTTCACAATCGCCGTAGCCGGAACCCACGGAAAATCCACAACCACAGCCATGATTTCACTTATCGCCGAAAAAGCGGGTCTCGACCCATCGGTAGTAGTCGGAACAAAAATCCGACAATTCAAAAATCGAAATTTTCGCACAGGAAAAAGCAAATATTTAATAATCGAAGCCTGCGAATATAAAAAGACATTCCTCCACATTTACCCCGACATCCTGGTTCTGACAAATATCGAAGCGGACCATCTCGACTATTACAAAGATCTCGCCGATTACAAAAACGCATTCAAAGATTTGGTAAAAAAAGTCCCAAAAGAAGGAAAAATAATAATCGATGAAAAAGACAAACATTTAAAAGACGTCACTAAAAATGCGAAATGCAGAATAACAACATGGAAAGAATTAAAAATTAATGAATTAAAACTCGTCCCGCGAGTGCCCGGCAAATTCAACATAGAAAACGCGACGAACGCAGCCGCGACATGCAAAATCCTGAAAATCGACGACAAGACAATAGAAAAAACCATCGCCGCTTTCACAGGCACGTGGAGAAGGCTGGAAATAAAGCGCAAAAAAGGCTACAAATGCACTTTTATAGACGATTACGCACATCATCCAACGGAAATAGAACTGACCTTAACAGCAATCCGCGAACAAAATCCGGAGGCAAAAATCCTTTGCGTATACCAGCCCCACCAGTATTCAAGAACTCATATGCTTCTAAAGGAATTCGGACGATCATTCTACGACGTCGACAAAGTAATTATTCCAAATATCTATAAAGTCCGCGATTCACAGGAAGACATCGCAAAAGTCTCCACCAACGACCTCGTTGCCGAAATCAACAAATATCACCACAAAGCCAAAAACGGCCACGGCCTGAAAAAAACCGCAGACTACATAAAAAAGAATCACCAAAAATTCGACATCATAATCACAATGGGAGCAGGGGACATAAACGATATTTATAAGATGTTCTAGCAGGAAATGACCATTAAAGACAACTATAGTAGTTTTCAAATTTGTAAAATAGTAAAAAAGTAAAAAAATTTTACTATTTTACTTTTCGAGATTAAATACACACCGGCCGTATAGTCTCTGTTAGGCGTCAGCGACTGAAGGGAGCGTGTAACAAAAAGCTTACTAAAATAATTTTGGTGATTTTGCTTTATTGTTCCACAATACGGTTAATCGCATTAATAAGTTCACCGTCTTGAATTAGCCAGTTGCCTGAATCATATTCTCCAGCCCCTGGTTGTGCTACAACGGTAGCTTTAATTCTGTCTCTAAATTTTTTTATGAGACAACTTGCAATTAGGAAATGACGTAGATCATCGGGACTATCAATGTCTCTTATAGCCTTCTTTGCCTCTCTAAGGTCTTCCTCAGTAACTCTTATCCCGGTATCGTAGCCCTCACCGCCGTAAGCAGCTACTTTACAATCAATAATTTTTAGTGGTAGTCCTTCTGCTCCAGACATATTTGTAAGATTAGTTGCTAGAATCTTAATTATAGTAACTAATTTGGTTTATGTCTAACAAAATCATCAAAATTTCCTTAATTTATAGGCTTTTTGTTATGTCGCCTAACGGCAGTGCGTTTGCGATGTTTGTCGATGGTAAGATTTTATCACCATCGACAAATATGTGCGAGGTCTTTGAGTGTGCGAAGCCGCTCAAGAGAGACCGAGCCGCTAACGCACTGTTGTCGGATGAAAATTATTTTTTCCCCATTTAATATATCCTCTTGTATGCAAGATAATTAATAATACGTTTAGTAGTATTCCGGGCCAGATACTTGCTAAATAATTGACGAAAATCCAGGTAAAACAAGAAAGTATTCCAAAGATAAA
>JAUVQE010000025.1 GCA_030598325.1 Nitrospirota bacterium
AATCCGGAAAATCAGATCCTGATAAACAGATTCTCTTGATTTAAAGCAAGACCTTCTATATATTGCACGGGATGCGCAGTTCCCGCCAAGGCGGAACGAAGCATCTTGCGAGCGGTTATTAGTTCCCGCGAGCATAGCACGAAGGCCCGAAAGGGTCATGCCGCTGGCCCCCGTCAGGGGAGCGGCCGGAGCGAGTACATTATCCCACTCAAAAATGAGCGTTTTACAAGATATTCAAAAACTGGCGGTCAAAAAGAAAATTCCGGTTATTCAGCCGGGATATACGGTGAAAATTCACCAAAAAATTAAAGAGGGCGAAAAAGAACGTATTCAGATTTTCGAGGGTCTGGTAATAAAAATAAATAGCGGATATGGCGCGGACAAAACCATCACCGTAAGAAAAGTTTTTGGAGGAATTGGTGTGGAAAAAATCTTCCCGGTTTATTCCACAAACATCGTAAAAATAGAAGTAAAGAAAAAATCGAAAGTGAGAAGATCAAAGCTTTATTATATGCGGAAAAGATCAGGAAAATCCGCACGACTCAAAGAAACATTTGTTAGTGATAAGGAAGAAGAGGCTGAAGAAGCACCTGCCGCTGAAGAACCAAAAGCCGAAGAACCAAAAGCTGAAGAAGCAAAAACTGAAGAAGCCCCTCCCGCTGAAGAAGCAAAAACTGAACCAACTGAAGAAACAAAAACTGAAGAAGCTCCTCCCGCTGAAGAAGCTCCAAAAGAATAAGATCTAAGTTCAGCTCATGCCCTCATTCATCCCTATAGAATCAAGGCTAAAAAAAGTGGGATGTTTATTTATTGCGGGTATTGACGAAGCGGGAAGAGGACCTTTGGCCGGACCACTCGTTTCAGCGGCGGTAATTTTAAAAGAAAACGCGAAAATTCCCGGCCTGAAAGATTCCAAATTATTACCAAAGCAAAAACGGGAACAATTATTCGAACTGATAGTAAAAAATTCATTGGACTTCACGATATCAATCATTTCTCATGCAGTCGTAGACGAAATAAATATTGTAGAATCAGTAAAACTGGCGAATTTCCTTTGTATTGAAGAATTAAGATATAAACCGGACATTGTTTTGATCGACGGCAGAGACAAACAGTTCATAAACGAAAGATTCTTAACGATAATAAAGGGGGACAAATATGTAAAAAGCATTGCCGCGGCGTCCATTCTCGCAAAGGTGACAAGAGATAAAATAATGGAATATTATTCGAAAAAATATAAAAAATATGGATTCCAAAAACACATGGGATACGGAACAAGACAGCACAGAGGAAATATTAAAAAATATGGACGTTGCGAAATTCATAGGAAAACTTATATGATAAAGCCATGAAAATAGTTGTAGCGGGAAATTACGGGGCGGGAAACCTGGGAGATGAAATTATTCTCGAAGGATTGTTGAATTCGCTCAAAAATTGCTCTCCAAAGGCGAAAATAACGGTTCTGAAAGGCAATCAAAAATTTCCATCAGGCTTAAAAAGCCTCATAAAATCAATATTTAATCCTAAAAGAAAAACAGCAAAAACCGTAAAAGCATGCGATTATTTCATATTAGGCGGTGGGGGACTGTTTGGGAGTTTGACATTCAGAGCAAATATAATCTGGGGAATACAGGCATTTATGGCCTATCTCTACAAGAAACCGGTAATAATGTATGGGCAAAGCATAGGAAAATTAAAAGGAAAATTTAGAAAATGGCTTGTAAAATACCTGTTCCAAAAAGCCAAATTAATTGCAGTAAGAGATCAGGCTTCAAAAAATCGCTTAAAATTAGTAGGAGTAAACAAAAAAATATATGTAATTCCGGATCTGGCATTCAATATTCCATACAAACCTCATAAAAGAGCCAAAAAAACATTAATTCTCGCGTTAAGACAAAAACCAAACATCCGTAAAGAATTTATAACCGCGGTCAGTAAATACTTAAACTGGATAATTAATAAAAAAAAATGGAAAGTAAAAATTATTAATTTTCAAAGCCAGCCATCTAAAGACGCGGACGAAATTATTCACAATAAAATAATCCAAAATATTTCGAATAAAAAACAAGTAAAAATCATTCCCACACCTCAAAATTCAGTGGAATTATTCGATCTATACTCTTCATCCGGACTGATTTTGGGAATGAGACTACATTCGATAATAGCCGCTATTAAAACGGAAAAACCATTTATCGCACTGTCTTACGCACCGAAAATAAGAGACATTTTAAAAGATTCATCTCTGGAGCAATACATGATAAACGCAGACAGCATCGATTCCGAAATTCAATTAATAAAATCAACAGAGGTGATTTTGGAAAAAACTCACCGAATAAAACAAAAACTTGCGAAAATTAACAAAAAATACTCACTTAAACACAAAGAAATGGAAGCACTCAATCTTTGTAAAACTTTTTCAAACGAGCATTAAATTCGTCTTTTGTGAAATCGTGTGTTTGTGTTCCGGTTTTATCTATAACAAAAGAAGCCGCCGTACAAGCCATTTCACAGCATTCTTCCAGAGATTTTTTGTTAACATAAGCATATAAAAATCCGGAACGAAAAGCGTCGCCACAACCGGTGACATCCACAACCTGAAGCCCTTTAATCGCGGGAATATCCTTTTGCTTTTTTCCGTCATACAAAACGCACCCGTTTTCCCCTAAGGTCTCAACAAAAAACCCTGCCCATTTTATTATTTGCGGAAGCGTCATTCTCAATTTTTCCTCCAACAGGCTGGTTTCATATTCATTCGCGATAATACCAACACACCCGTCGATAATAATGGCCAGATACTCCTTTGATAAAGCAGAAATAGCCTGTCCTGGATCAAACAAATATGGAATATCCTTCCTGATCATGTGTTCCGCTATCGATAACATCCGTTCCGGAACACCGGGAGCAAGGATCGCCAAATCCACATCACGAGAATCAAAACAGGCCAAATCTTTACAAAATTTGGGGTTGCCCGAAGCCCCGGGCGAAAAAAATGAAATTTGATTCTGGTCTTTGTCATTCAAAATATACGCGGCCGCCGTGGGATTATCATTATCGATGAAAATACAATCAGTTGATATATGATTTTGGGAAAGCCAAACTCGATATTCATCAAAGTCATTCCCGGCCACACCCAAAATTGTCGGATTTTCACCCAATAAACGTAAAGAGTAAGCAATATTAGGCGCACACCCCCCATAAAAAGTTTTTCTGGATTTAGCCAAAAAAGAAATGCTCAAATTTTCCAGTTCATCAGGGATTATAGATTCCTCGAACCGGCCATTAAAGAACATTATGTGGTCATAGGCTATGGAGCCCGACACGAGTATGTTTTTCATTCTCAGATTTTAATCCGGATTGTTTCCTGTAAATTATCGATAAATCATTGGGCATAGTGGATAAGTGGCTGTTTTTCACCAAAGTCGAAGCTTCATGCAGACTTTCAAACGACTCCCCGCAATCACCCCAAAACCCATCAAAGATCTCATGTGTAAGCGTTCCCTGTTTAAGGTAATAATTATTAACATCCGTAATTTCGAGTTCATTACGATGAGAAGGGGCAAGATTTTTGGTAATATCAAAAACCAGGGAGTCATACATATATATGCCGGTGACAGCTAAATTTGACCTTGGATTTTCGGGTTTTTCGATAATAGACTTAATGACACCGTCATTAAGTTCCGCGACACCATAAGATTGAGGTTTTTTAACTTCTTTCAGGAAAACTTTTGCTCCTTCCGGTTGAAGGGCAAAATCTTTGACGGCATCGGAAATATTATCTTCAAAAATATTATCTCCAAGAATAACAACAACTTTCTCATTGCCGGCAAAATTCTCGGCCAAACCTAGCGCCTGCGCGATACCACCAGCCTCTTCCTGGACTTCATACGATAATTTCATGCCGAATTGCGCCCCTGACCCCAAAAGCTCAAGAAAATCGCCCGCATGGCCTTTCCCCGAAACAATCAGCGCATTGGTAATTCCCGCTTCCTTAAGAGAATAAAGGGGATAATAAATCATAGGCTTATTAAAAACAGGCAAAAGATGCTTATTCGTAACATTTGTACACGGTGATAATCGACTTCCTGTTCCCCCGGCTAATATTATTCCTTTCATATAAATTGTTTAAACAGTGGAATTTAAGCGCATTTTAACGGTTATGGCAAGTGAGATTGATCAGAAAAAAGCCAAATACGCCTTTAGCGCATCCTGCCATGACCTCATCTTACAATCAAATTTTGTATTCAAAAGAATAGAACAATGTGGTCGCTTAGCGGGTCTTGGGAAAGCATCTGATTTTACCGGATTCACACGTATATCCAATTTTGCCAATTCGAATATCTTTTTTGCGAATCCACACCAGCTTGTATGTTCCGAATTCGTTAAGTGATAGATCCCAAAAGGAAGTTTTTTCATAGAGGAGTCATACCCAAGCCCTATTGTTCTATCATGCTGTTTTGGCAAATTAGAAACATAAGGCATCAAAAAACATCTTATAACCTCCTCGCAAAGGTCTTTTGTATATGTAGGAGAACCAATTTGATCATCAACAACATCTATCTCCTTCTTGGTTTTTCCAAGTTTCAGCATCGTATCTATAAAATTTTTACCATTCTCACCATACAACCAGGAAGTTCGAACAATATAATATTTATCCCAGTTTTTAGTGATCAGTTCCTCACCGCGAAGCTTGGATTCTCCATAAACATTGATAGGGGAGGGAACATCGTCTTCCCGGTAACCCGAAGAATTTTCACCATCAAAAACATAATCAGTGCTGATATGCAATAAAACCGCATTTTCCGCCTTACAGACAGCCGCGATGGCACCGGAAGCTTCACTATTTATCTTAAAAGCGGTCTCACGTTCAGTTTCGCAATCATCAACAGCAGTATATCCGGCAGTATTTATCACAAAATCAGGGGAAATACGCTCAAAAATCGATTTCAAAGCGGTTTCATCGGTAATATCCAGGTCATCTTTATCAAAAGCATACATCTCAAAATCAACACCTCCCGAAAGAGTCTTTAGCATCTGAGAACCAAGCATCCCATTCTTACCTAAAAGAAGAACTTTCAAATTATTTGCTTATAAATTTTGTTACTTTTTCCATTAAATCCACAAATTTTACATCAGAAGCTTTATCCGAAGACCTTTCCTTCCATTCAACCCCATCTTTTTCAAGAGTTCGTTTACTCACAATCAGTCGTAAAGGAATTCCGATAAGATCCGCGTCATTGAGTTTCACTCCCGGACTTTCGTCACGATCATCATAAAGAACTTCAACTCCGGAATCGACAAGATCTTTATACAATTTCATGGATTTATCAGTAACACTTTTATCATTTCCCAAAGAAACAATATGAGCATGGTAAGGAGCTACACCTAAAGGCCAAACTATACCATTGTCATCATGATATACCTCTACAATCGTGCCTATAAGCCTCGTATTCCCAATTCCATAACATCCCATGACAACAGGTTTTAACTTTCCATCCTTATCTGTGTAATTAAGTCCAAATGCCTCGCTATATCTGGTTCCCAATTTGAAAATATTGCCGACTTCAACAGCCTTAATTTCCTTTAAAGGTTTGTTGCACTTCGCGCATTCAAATCCGCTTTTAACCTCAACAAGATCGGTAAAATCTTTGATAACGAAATCCCGCGCCAGATTCACATTTTTATAATCTTTGGCGTGAGCATTGGCTCCGGTAACGAAATTTTTAACATTTTTGATCGAATGATCACCGATAAAAGATATTTTTATGTTTTTTGGAATGTTTACAGGAGAAATATAACCCTGAACAAGTCCCATTTCCTTCAAAGTCTCCGGACTTGCAGATCGAATCCGTTTCTTTAAATAATTTTCCAGCTTAACTTCGCTAACATTCAAATCTCCCCGAATAACAACTCCAATCAAGCCTTCATCTTCAATCTCATAAACCACACTTTTTAGAATTTTATATTCGGGAACGTTATGAGCTTTTGCATTATCTTCAACAGAAAAGCCCCTCTCAACATCAACTTCCTCCAAAGGCAATTCTTTCTCTTCCTTCTCGTCAGGATTTGCCACTTTTCCCTCAGCAATCTCCAAATTCTGCGCTGTCCCGCACTTTTCACAAACAATAACAGTGTCTTCCCCAATAGGAGTTTCAACCGAAAATTCATGGGAAAATTTATCAGAGAAAGGGCCACCGGAAGCCTCGATAACATGGACCTTTAAATCACATCTCTTATAAACATTCAAATATGCCTGCTTCACCTCTTCATAATATTCATCCAAATCATCTTCGGATACATGAAAACTGTACATGTCCTTCATTCCGAATTCCCGTCCGCGAAGCAATCCGGACTTCGCTCTAGGCTCATCCCTAAACTTAGTCTGAATCTGATAAACGGTCAAAGGCAGATCTTTATAAGATTGAATATACTTGCATGCCAGGGGAGTGACTGTTTCTTCATGACTTGGTCCAAAAACAAATTCCTTATCGCCTGAAGCGTGAGTCCTATACAAAACATCGTCCATGGTACGATCACGTCCGGTCACCTTCCATATATCAATAGGATGGAGAGCCGGCATCAGCAGTCTCTGCCCTCCCACAGCATCCATCTCCCCTTCGATAATATTATTGATTTTATTAAAAACCCTATATCCAAGCGGAAGCAAATTATAAATTCCCGCGGCTAATTTTTCGATAAAACCCGCCTGAGTAAGTAATTTTGCGTTTATGCTGTCCGCGTCACACGGCGGATTGTGCCTTGTCTTTCCAAAAAGATCGCTATAGAGCATATGGATAAAAAATTAGATAGTTCTTCGTTTTTCCTCTTCTTTGTACACCTCCAAAATATCTCCCTCTTCAAACACAACATTACTGATAACTTTCATTCCACAATCATTTCCTTCGCCGATTTCCTTAACCTCCTTATCAACTTTTCGCAATGACTCGATTACGCCTTCTCCAATATAATCATCTTCCTTTTCTTCATTTTTCCCCCTGATTATATCAAAATTGGATTTATTCAGGATTTTTCCATTCAAAATCTTACATCCAATGATTTTTTCTTTCTTTTTGGTTAGAAATATTTGTTTAATCTGGGCTTTTCCCAACACCACTTTCAAAATTTCAGCCTCTAAAAGCCCGCTTAAAATCTTCTTAGCATCCTTTAAAAGGTCATAAATTACCGTATATTTCCGAACCTCTACTCCTTCACGTTCCGCGGTTTTCTCAACATACGTGGAATCAAAACCACTATGAAAAGCCGCAATAAGCCCGCCACTGGCTGAGGCCATCATTACATCCGACTTGCTGACCTTCCCGACACCACTGTGGATTATCTTAACGGCTACTTCCTCGTCCTTGATTTTCGCAATCGATTGTTTTATCGCTTCAAGAGAACCTTTTGTGTCGGCTTTTATTACTAATTTTAGAATTTTTTCAGATTTTACATGGGAAATGACCTGATTCATGCCGGTTAATCTGGCCTCATTTTCTTGCTTTGTTTGCAAAGTAACTTCTTCCGCCCTCTGTTTTGCAGTCTTTTCATCAGTGACAACTTGCAAAATATCTCCACTTTTTGGAGTTTTATGAAGACCGGCGATCAGCACCGGCATGGAAGGGCCGGCAATTCGTAAAGATTTGCCATTATGATCCTTCATTGATTTTATTCTTCCGTAAGTGTTTCCGACAATCACATTGTTCATAATTTTCAATGTGCCCGTGTTTACCAAAATCGTTGCGACAGGCCCCAAACTAGGATCCAGATTCGCTTCGATAACGGTTCCAACCGCTTCACGATTAGGATTTGCCTTTAAATCTTCCATTTCTGCGGTCAAAAGAACCATATCAAGCAAATCATCAATTCCATCACCTCTTAAAGCGGAAACAGGAACCATTACAGTCTTTCCGCCCCAATCCTCGGCCTGTAAATCATACTCCGACAGTTCACCTTTAACTTTATCGGGCGTAACACCGGGTTTATCCATTTTATTTATGGCGACAATAACAGGAATACCTGCTTCTTTAGCATGATCAATAGCCTCAATAGTCTGAGGCTTAACACCCTCATCCGCCGCCACAACCAGAATGGCAATATCCGTCACCTTTGCGCCTCTCGCACGCATAGAAGTAAAAGCCTCATGTCCGGGAGTATCCAGAAAAGTTATCAATTTGCCTTTTTTCTTAACCTGATAAGCTCCGATGTGCTGGGTAATTCCACCTGATTCTCCGGAAACAACATCGGCTTCCCGAATTGAATCAAGCAATTTGGTTTTACCATGATCTACATGCCCCATAACCACAACAACGGGAGGTCTCACCACAAGATCGCTGGAATCATCTTCCTGTATCAATTTGGTAATATCGCCCGCCATAAGTTCCTCAACTCCCGCAACAGATCTTTTTCGCTTAATTTTAATCCCCATATCATCCGCGATAATTTGAGCGGTATCAAAATCAATTTGCTGGTTAATATTCGCCAAAATTCCGTTTTTCATCAATTCTCCGATTATCTTGGCAATTTTAATACCTGTTTTTTCGGCAAATTCTTTTACTGTAATTAAATCAGGAATTTCTATAGGCTTGCTGGTATCCACTTCAATTTTTTCCTCGGGTTCTTCCTTGGAAGTTTTTTTTGAAGAATCTTTCCCGGCTGTTTTTTTTCTTTGTGTCTTAATAATCTCGCGATCTTGTTCACGGCCAATAATTTCATCATATATCTCCGCCACATCTGTAGGTTCTTCGATACTTACGGCGTCTGGCGAATCGCCTTTTAATTCTTCAAAAACAAGCTCCGCCACGTCATCTTCAATAACGCGGGCACGGGGCGAAATCTCAAATCCCAAATCAATAATTTTCTTTTTGAGCTCATCCGAAGAAATATTCAATTTTTCCGCTAATTCAACAAGCTTTGCCGACATATATGATTCCTAAGTAAAAAACAAAAATAGTCTACGGAAAAAATGTTTTAATGTAAAGAAAAACAGTATATTATAAGCACGATGGAAAATTTACTTTTTATAGTTGGAATTGGGATACTTTTTGGAATTGCTTACATGGCATACAAGATAAAGGATCTCAAGAGACCGGAAGACCAAAAACTGGTTTTTGAATATATTGAAGCCTTGCGTAAAGAAATGCGTGAAAGTGGAACTGAAAATCGCAAAGAGGTCCAGCAAAGACTGGACGTTATACAGGAAAGACTTTCAAAAGGATTAGAGGTGTCTTCACAAACAATCCAGAAACAATTCTCGCAAAGTTCAAAACTAATCACAGAGGTTACGCAAAAACTCACAAAACTTGATGAGACCAACAAACAGGTTCTAAATTTCTCAGAACAAATGCAAAGCCTCGAAAACATTCTCAAAAATCCTAAACAAAGAGGGATATTGGGTGAATATTTCCTGGAAACACTACTTGGTCATGTACTCCAGCCAAACCAGTATCAAATGCAGTATAAATTTGAGAATGGCGAAATAGTGGATGCAGTAGTTTTCTTTAGAGATAAAATTATTCCAATCGATGCGAAGTTCTCACTCGAGAAATACAACAAAATTATGGAAGAAAAAAACGCCGATAAACGCGAAAAACTTGAAAAAGAATTCAAATTAGACATCAAAAACAGAATCGACGAAACCGCCAAGTACATTCGCGCAAAAGAAAATACTACGGATTTTGCGTTTATGTTCATTCCGGCGGAAGGAGTCTACTACAACCTCCTTATCTACAAAGTCGGCTCAATGAAAATAAACGCGAGTGATCTCGTGGAATACGCCTTCAGAAAACATGTAATCATAGTATCCCCAACTTCATTCTTCGCATATCTTGAAACTGTCCTCCAGGGTCTAAAAGCCCTGAAAATGGAAGAATCGGTAAAGGAAATAATCAAAAAAGTAGGGGATTTGAGCCGTCATATGGGATCTTATGAAGAATATCTACAAAAAATGGGAAACAGCCTTGGTACAACAGTAAACATGTATAACTCGGCCTACAAAGAATTTACCAAAATTGACAAAGACGTATACAAAATAACAGACGGCGCAGAGGGAGGGGGCACTAAAACCGTCGCTTTAGATCGGCCGGAAGCGAAGCGAACGGCGTGATCGCGACTATTACTTCGCGATCATAGCGCGAGCGGAGGCTCGCAGGAGTCAGCTCTCGGGCACCCGCAGGGTCGAGACAGCGAGCTCATTATCCCAATCATTAATTAACCTAAAATACCATGGGAGTAAGAACAAAAACATTAGTTACAGTCATACTGGTTGGCGCGGTTGTAGGAGCATTGACATTAACTATAAAAAATCCACAGCTTTTCAAAGGGCAAATATTCAATCAGGACGATGATGAAACGACAACAGAAGAATCACAGGACAAATTATTACCGGACTTAAGCGTGGATTTAGAAATTATACTGCCGGAAAATGAGGAAGAAAATCTTACAGTGGAAGCCACAATGGAAAATATTGGTGAAGGCCAGATAGAAGGAGGAACACCTTTCGTATACGCGATATATATAAACGACATGGAAGTATTCTCAAACAGTGATTCGTACAGCGAACTTTTACCAGGCGACGCATTTAGTTTCAAATATCCGATTTCAAAGGCGATTTATCAATATCCGGACCAGGGAACAATAAAATTAGTGGTAGACAGTGAAAATGCAATCAAAGAAAGCAACGAAGATAACAACGAAATAGTAAAGGAATATAATTTGTAAACATGTACGACACGTCTTCAAGTACGCAATCGGCACCGGAACAGGAACCCGACTCAAATAGCGGGAACATAGAAGCGAGAAAAAAAAGAGAATCTGTACTTAAAGATGAAAAAGAGGGAGCCCAAAAAGCATTACGAAACAGGGCAAAAACAGCAAAAGAGAAAATTATTGCCAGAAGAACACAAAAAGAATTGCAGGATATGCAGGAAATAAGATCTTTTTGGGAGGATATTTTTGGGAAAGGAGCTGTTGCCAGTTTTTTCATAAGCATATCCAGTTTCCTTTCCGGAGAGGAGGGGACTTTTGACGCGAAAGCGTTTGATGAAGAAATCACAAAAAAAGCCGATGAGTTGGCCAAAAAAGGCTTTAATAAAGAAGAATTTGTAGTGGCTCATAGAGCGTTGGGCTATGGAAGAAACAAGGAAAATTCGGAAGTGGCATTGAGAGCGGCACTAAAAGGAGGGGAAAAACAAATAGAAGTGGATGTTCGAAAAGGACCGGACGGCAAACTGTACCTTGCGCACGGTAAAATAAAAAACAAAAAAGAAACAGAAAAACTTTTAAGTTTTGAAAAGGCTCTTGAAATAATAGCGGAAGATGAAAACCAGAACGTTGCGTTCTTTTTTGACGTAAAAGAGCCGGGCCTGATAAAGAAAATTGATGCCACGATAAAAAATATAGACGCTATAAATAAGCACAGGGAAGGATACAGGCAGATACAAAAAAGACATTTCATTCTGACTTTTGACAAGAAAATATTAAGGGAGGCAAAAAACTCTGGCATCGACCGGCCCTTGATTTATTATTATTTTCCGACAAAAAAATATGGAATTCTGGGAAAAATAGTTTCGATGCTGGGAATAAAAAAAATAAAAAACATCCTGGGAAAAGTCGATTCGGTTACCGGTTCATCATTATCGGAAAATCTGGATGAAACAGGTTTAATGGTAAACGGCAAACAAGTCGGCAAAAAACACAAAAAATCTTTTCACTTATGGAAGGATCTGCCAAGTAAAGAGATCATGAAGATGATAAAAAACAGCAATGGCTATCTATGTATTCCAGCACCTTTGGCCACAAAAGAACTGGTTAAAGAAATTAAAGCAAAAGGGATAAAAGTGGCGGTTTGGGGAGCGGAAAACGGAAAAATAAAAAAGATGATTCACAAATTGGGGGTGGATATGGTAATTAGCGATACTCCGGACTATATTAAAAAAGCCAATTAAAAAACTAGACCGCCGGACAAATCAGTCTGAAATCACAAAATTTGCACAAAAATCCCGTAGTCGGAGCAAAATCGGATTTTTTTAATTCATCAATCAAATCTGAAATTTCATCTCCCAGGGCATCCAGTTGTTCATCATCGCGCTCGGTGGAGATTTTTTCATTATCCTCCAGGAAATAAAGGCTCAATCGGCTCACAGGGATCTTGTAAATATCTCTACAAGCTAAAGCATATATGGAAAGTTGTAGATCCTTTTTTAAATTCGGATTAGACTTCATGCGACCGGTTTTGTAATCAATAACTTCATAAGTACCATCATCAAGCTTGTCTATTCTATCAATTCGACCGGACAAAGAATATTCACCAAATTTTAGGGTAAAAGGGCGTTCCAGGAACTCAGAAACAACCCAGGGATCGGAATTGGAAGCAAAGTACCGCCTCAGCATCTCAAGACCTTTTTTATATCGAATTTTCTCATGTTCTTTGCTTTCATATCCATACGGAATCCAGTTTTTTTCATACAGTTCGATCATTACATCAAAATCCACTTTTTTTCCATCCATCAGAAGCTTATAAAAATCTTTCAAAGTATTATGCACACTGGTACCAAAATTTGCCGAATGCGCGGGAGGAACGGGAACGTTCATCACATATCTGTAGCTATATTTGAGAGGACAGGTTTTAAATGTATCTAACCGTGTATAACTAAGCTTTTTGCTCTTAAATGGAGGCAAATCAAAAATAGGGGAGTTTGGTTTCTTGAATTCCTGAAGCTTTTTAATGAAATCCTCACTTGATTCGTGGTCGGTTCGCATACACACCCCACTTTTTTCGATTTCTTCTACAAAAGGGGACACCTTCCATTTTTTGTTGCCTTCGTATTGATCGCTGTAAGTCAAAAACAGTTTTTCTTTCGCTCTTGTCATGGCGACATAAAAAAGTCGGCGCTCTTCTTGCAAATGGAAGTCACCCTCGGGAAATATTTCTTTGGTTAACTCCTCGGGGATATAAAAAGGCTCTCCTTTCTTTCTATTCGGAAAACGTTGATTTACACAATTTACAATAAAAACATATTTAAATTGGAGCCCCTTGCTTCCGTGAGCTGTCAAAATCTGAACAGAATCGCGAGCGGGAGCGTTATCATAGCTAAGAGTGGCGTTTGCCTCATCCAACAGATTAAGATAAGCCGCAAAATCAAGCACAGTACAGTCTTCGTTTTCCCTTTCAAACTTCGAAACTCTTTTCGCGAATTGGTTAATATTATCCATTTCTTCATATTTGTCGTTATCAAGCAGGAATCGCAGGTATCCGGACTTGGCCAGGAACTCATTAATAACTAGTCCGGTAGAATTATTCTTCGAAAATTCAATAAGCCCAGTAAATAAATTACAAACCTCATCCAGACGATCTTTCGCGAGTTTGAAAAGATGATTTTTCTTACTTCCATTCAAGATATCCAAAATTTCAGCCATAGGGATATCGAAAACTTCCATTTTCAGAATTCGTAAAAAAGCCACATCATCAGTGGGATTGGACAAAAACTTTATTACAGCGATCAAATCCTTGATTTCCGAAAGCGACATCAATCCTTTAGGATTTCGGACTTGATAGGGGATACCAAGACGCTTGAGTTCATCAACAAAAATATTGGCATTTTTATTATTTCTGACCAGAAGAGCTATGTCTGATAGTTCGGCGCCATTCTCATTCAACTATTTAATTTTCTCAGCGACATAAGC
>JAUVQE010000028.1 GCA_030598325.1 Nitrospirota bacterium
CTTCCTCCGCTGGTGCCTCTTCTTTTACCTCTGGTTTTGCAGATTCTTCAGCCTTTGGTGCTTCGGCTGGAGGGGTTCCTCCTTCAGCTGGTGCTGGTGCCGCTGGTTTTTCTTCTTTTGCTTTTTTCTTTTTTCTTTGCTTATCGCGTGGAGCAATATATTTTTACATTCCTTCAAGTCCGTCTTTTTTCAACAAAACAGCCACACTGTCTGATGGTGTCGCTCCTACTGAAATCCAATGTTTTATTCTATCCGTATTTACTTTGAAAATTTTGGGATCTTCCGCAGGTCTATAAAAACCCAATTCTTCAACAAATCTACCTTTTATTGGCGCTGTGTGTTCCTGAACAACAACTTTGAAACTAGGTTGAGCTTTTTTACCTGTACGGCTTAGTCTGATCTTTAACAAATTGTTTTCTTATCGGCTAAATGCGGGGTCTATTGTAGAGTTTAAGGGGTTAAAGTCAAGAGAAATTTGGTTTTCATTTGGAGCTTAGCTGGGCGCGGAGGTTTTTGATTACTTCTTTGCCGGTTTTGCGGTTTATTTCCGAGATGATTTTTTCTTTGCGCATGATGACTTCCTGTGCCCAACCAGGGGTTTTGACATTTATTACGAGGACTGAGTTTTTATAGTAGGCGGGGGAGATATTTTCTTCGGGAGATTGTTCTTTGGGGAAAAGTTCCGGAATGAGTGCGCGAAATTTTTGGCAAATGTCCGCCGCTTTTACTTCTTTTTGAATGCCGTAGCGGTTGGCGGCTTTTGTCATGAATTTTTGGAATGGTTCGAACATTTTATTTTTTTACGGATCGGATGATTGTGTCGTAGGTGCGGTATCCCATTTTTTCCCAGGAAAATTGTAACGCATGAGCAAAGCCTTTTTCAATCAATTCTGCTTGAAGGTCTGCGTCTTTGAAAAGGATTTCGATTTTGTCAGCTATGTCCTGCGGGTTTTCCGGATCGAAAAATATCGCGTTTTCCTCTCCGCATACTTCCGGGATTGATGATCTGTTTGAGGCGACGACCGGTGTTCCGCATTTCATTGATTCCAATGGGGGGAAGCCAAAACCTTCATATAGTGAGGGGAAAACATAAATGTGAGCGGCGTTGTAGAGATGGATCAGTTCGTCTTCTTCGACGAGATCGGTGAATATTATATCGTTTTCGAGATTTAGGGCTTTGGTGGTTTGTTTTACTTCGGGATAATGAGGATCGGGTTTGCCGGTGATTACGAGTTGGAGGTTTAAGTTTTTTTCACGGCGGAGGAGGGCGAATGCTGTGATCAGGCGGGGAAGGTTTTTGTGACTGCGCCAAACTCCGGTGTAGAGGAGGAATTGTTTTGTGATTTTGTATTTTTTGAGAGTTTTTTCGAATTCTTCGGGATTTTGAATAAGTTTGAATTTGTCGCTTATTCCGTTGTGGATAACTTCGATTTTTTCTTCGGGAATATGTAGGTGGTTCATGATGTCCTGTTTTGTGTTTTGTGAAACCGCGATTACTTTTTTTGCTGTTTTGGTAGCGTTTCTTATGATGAAATGATAGGCGAGGCGGTGAAACCATTTTGTCATTTTATGGCCGGGGAATAGGGAAAGGGTGAGGTCGTGGATTGTGACGATGTATGGTCGGCGATAGAGAATTGGGATGTTGAAGTGGGGGAAATGTACGATGTCGCAATTTTCTCTTTTTAGTATTCGGGGGAATTTTGTTTGTTCTTTTAGGGAATAATGTTTCGCGTTTACAAGGGCTTTTTTGACGCTTGGGTTTGGTGAATCGTATTTGCCATATTCCGGTTGATTGAAAAATAGAACAAATTCGTGTTTGCGCTTATTTTGGTCGTTTATGCGGATTAATTCTTTTACCAATTCGTGGGTGTAACGACCTATCCCAGTAAAGTTTGAGCTGAATATGCGACAGTCAATTCCTATTCTCATGGTGGGAGTATAGTCGAAAAACAACTTGTTTTTAAAGGCAAAATATATTATCTTCCCTTTGCGTTTTATTGACAATACGGAGCGGTAGTTCAGCTGGTTAGAACGCCTGCCTGTCACGCAGGAGGTCGCGGGTTCGAGTCCCGTCCGTTCCGCCAATAAAAATTGACTCTTTTGGTTTTTGCAGTATGGTGTGTTTGATGAAAATAATTTCAAACAAAAAGGTTTTTTTGATTTTTCTTCCCCTTCTGTTTCTATTGATTTTTGTGAGCTATACACTCTTTTTTACTGTTGATGGGGACAAAAAAGGGGAAGATGCCGTGGAGGAAATTCTCAAAGAATCCATGGAGGATACAGAAGATGAGGAGGGAAAAGAGGAAGAGGAGGAGGTCGATGGAGAAGAGGAAGAAGTCGGGGATGATGAATTAAGAGGCTTAATTGAGGATGTAGTTGAAGAAGTATTTATTGAAAACGAAGAAAAAGAGGTTGATCCGCCTGAAAGTGTCAGACTACAAAATGTCGTTCCTCCGGAAAGAGAGGAACCGGCCGAAGAACCTGCCATGGAACCTGCCGTGGAACCTATCGGATATCCTATCGTGGAACCTATCGGGTATCCTATCATGGAACCTATAGAAGAACCGGTCACTTTCTATGACGATTATTGGTGGGAATGCGATTCTTACGGATATTGTTGGGATAGTTATGGTGATAATTGGTATGATGTCGACTATGACGCTTACTATGACGATTACTGGTGGGAATGCGATTCTTACGGATATTGTTGGGATAGCAATGGATATACCTGGTACGATTCGTCTTATGACACCTCCCAAGATTACTGGTGGGAATGTGATTCTTATGGAAATTGCTGGGATAGCAACAAAGAGACCTGGTACGATCCATCCTATGACACATCCTATGATCCATCCTACGAGATATACTACAATCCATATTACAACATTCTTCAGTAGGGTTAGGTGAACGAAAAAATTGAAAAAATCAGGATTGTGATGTAGATTTTTGGGGAGTTAATTTTTGTCGTTATGTTTATTCATGACATTTCTCCGGAAGTTTTTTCTGTCGGACCGCTGACTGTCAGGTGGTACGGGATGTTTTTTGTCGCGGGGATTATTTTGGCGTATTTTATTATGCGCGCGATTTTTAAGGGGCGCGGATATAGACTTGAACACCTGGATAGCATTGTGATTTATTTGTTTTTTGGGCTGATAATCGGGGCGAGGCTGGGACATGTGGTTTTCTATAATTTTGATTATTTTTGGAAGGATCCTGTGGAGATTTTTAAGATTTGGAATGGTGGGTTGGCGAGTCATGGGGCGGCTATCGGGGTTTTTGTCGCATATTTGGTGTGGATTTGGGTTCATAAGGTTAAGTTTTTTAAATACGCGGATGTTTTTGTTTTGGTATTTCCTCTTGTTGCGGCGGCGGTTCGTTTTGGCAATTTTTTTAATTCGGAAATAGTGGGAACTCCTACCGATGGCGCTTTTGGGGTTGTTTTCAAAAAACTCGGAGAAGATTTTGCCAGGCATCCGGTACAGCTTTATTCGGCTTTTATGAATCTGTTGATTTTTGCGGTTTTGATGATTCTTTATAAGAAATTTTACAAGAAAACTCCTCGTGGATTTTTTCTATTTTTGTATATGGGGCTTTATTTTATTGGAAGGTTTGTGGTGGAATTTTGGAAGGACCTGCACGCTTTGCCCGAATCTTTTCCGTTGTCAATGGGGCAGACTCTTAGTCTTTTCCCAATTTTAATTGCTGTGAGTTATTTTGTGTTTTTCTTTCCGAAGCAAAAGAAGAATTAGAATTCCAAATACAAAAAGTATTGTTGAAGTTCCCGCGGAGAACATGCAGTAGATGCAGATTTCGTGAATTACGAAAAGCTGGATGTAAACCAAGAAAATTGAAAAGAGAAATCCAAATGCTGTTCCCAGCGAAATAAGTTTTAGGGGAAGAATTCGGCGTGTGTCGATATGGATTAACGCAAGGATCAATATGCCAAGATAATAACAGGCTCCAAGAAGAGCTGTGGGAATTCCAAAAATTACAGCGTATTTGCTTGTTGTAACCGCGTTACAACTTCCCCAGTTGGTACATCCAAGTTCCGCACCTTTATAATGAACGGCCGTCAGGTAAGTCGCGTCCATAAAGCCAATAAACGCTGTGGCCACGACAGCCCAAATTAACCAATTAGGTATTATTTTGTTCAATTGCAGTTCGGATTAAGGTTCTAAATTCTTCAAGGTCGCGAGGAGTTATTTTTTCTCCGTTTAAGAAAAATGTTGGGGTTGCATTGAGCCCCCCATCTATTGCGCTTTGGAAGTCTATGTCTACCGCTTCTTCCACTTCTTTGGAATGCAAATCCTCTATGAATTGTTTTTGGTCAAGCCCTATGTCGCTGGCATATCCTATGAATTGGTTTTCGGCGTCGCTCACGGTCAAAATGCTCCATGTCACTTGATAATCAAAAAGCATTTCGTACATTTCCCAAAATTTTCCCTGCAGACCTGCCGCTTCCGTAGCCTGAGCCGCCAACTGGGCTTTATCGTGGATTGTCGTGAGCGGGAAATGCCTGAATGCAAATTTAATATGGCTTCCAAATTCATCCATTATTTCTTCCATAAACCGGTAAAGATGAACGCAGGCCGGACACTGAAAATCGCTGTATTCTATCAAAACTATTTCAGCGTCGGGATTTCCCTGTATCCAGTCTTCTTCCGTAAGTTCGTATGGGAGAGGGATGTCTTCACCCGAATTAACGGCCCGGATTATTCCGTAAACACCACCCGCAATCAGAATTACAACAACGAGCCAAAATATAAATCTTTCTCCTGTTTTTCTCATTTCGTGTGTATTAGATGCTGGCGTATTTTACTCTGCTTTCACCGGTTCTTCAACCGGTTCTTCAACTGAAGACTGAACATTTTTTACCTCTTTAATAACGTCCTGTACAAAGTCGCCGAGAAACGGAACAACCTGAATTTGGGCAATAATATAAATGAAAAGCGCTACCAGTACCGATGCCCCAAGCACCGATCCGAAGCCCACCATCAATCCTTTTAGAAATGCCATCCATAGAAATTTCCAGGGACGCTTGAGGATGCGGACGAATTCGAGATTTTTTAGTTTTCTGACTTCTTTTGAGAGCTCTTTGACTTCTTTTGTAAGCTGTAATTCGGCTTCAGTTGTTTTTGGGGTCTTGGTGGTTTTGGTAGTTTTTGGTGGCATGGGGATTGAGTTATTTGTCGCGGTCATTATATAATCAGGTTATGAAAATTACCACAAAAACGGGGGATAAGGGTGAAACTTCGCTTTTTGGAGGGGCGCGGGTGTCGAAGGGATCTTTTGTTATTGAGGTTTTGGGTGAATTGGATGAGCTGCAAACTTTTTTGGGGTGGTGTCGGTTTGCTTCCGGAGTGCGTGGAGGCAAGTGGGTTTGTGGTGTGATTGATCGGGCGCAGGATGATATTTCGAAGATGATGGCTGAGGTTGGGTGTCATAAAGGTCGGGTGCGGAATTTGCGGGATGCGGATGTGGAATGGTTGGAGGGTGTGATGGAGAAGCACGGGCGTTGTGTGGAGGAGCTGGATGGTTTTGTGAAGCCCGGAACAAATGAGGCTTCTGCGAGATTTCATGTTGTGCGATCTGTTTGCCGGCGGGTTGAGAGAGTAATTGTTCGCTATTTTGCGGAAGATGACGTTGAGGTCGTGGGTTCGGCGGTAATTTTGAAATATTTGAACAGGTTATCGGATTTGTTATTTGTTTTGGGGGTAAAGTTTCGGTAGAAAATAGAGGTGTTTACAAGGGTGTAAATTTGTAGTATAATTCTAGTTGTAATTTAATAAAATTATTATGATTATTCACAATGAACAGGGGGAACATATGGGTCAGGAGGAACAGGCTGAAATTAAAGCTTGGCATACAAGACTACATTCGGAATTCAATAAGGGTTGGGTGGATCTTGATCAGTTAAGGCTGATAACAACCGATACCGCTGAGGATCCGGCGAGAGTTCAAGCTGCTTATCAGTTGTTGGATGAACTGCAGAAGAAAGGCAAAGCGTAGTTTTTATTGCCGTTTTTAGTTGTAGTGCTACAATGTCTGGGCTATGAAACAAGGAGCTCTAAATTTGCTTATTGGGGGACCTGCCGGCGCGGGCATTGAGAAGTCTGGAAAGACTATCGCGCTGTCTTTTTTGCGGGGGGGATATTTTGTTTTTGGGAATGTCGAACATATGTCGCGGATTCGTGGGGGAAATAATTTTTTGAGATTGCGGATTGATGAAAAACCTCATGCCAGTCACGTAGAGGAGATTGATGTCATGATTGCTTTGGATAAAAAGACTGTGGAGGAGCATATCGGTGAAGTTGTAGATGGAGGGGCTGTGATTTATGATAGTGATGATCTGGATTTGAGCGAAATTGATGCGGGCAAAGCTGTAATGATCGGAGTTCCTTTGAAAAAGATGGCGACTGAAAAACTTGGTAATGCAATAATGGTGAATGTGATTTCGCTCGGGCTGGTTTGTGGGCTTGTGGATTTTGATGTTTCAGTTATTAAAAAAGTTTTGGGGAAAGTTTTTGAGAAAAAGGGAGCGGAAATTATTAAATTAAATGAAAAGGCTGTAGATATTGGGCATGAGCTGGCGGGGAAGTGGGCCGGTGATTTTCATGTGAAGATGTCGGGGGGAAAGGCTGTCGGAAATATGTTTATCGAGGGAAATAACGCGTTTGCGCTTGGCGCTTTGAAAGCAGGATGTAAATACGTTGGTGAATATCCGATGACTCCTTCTTCTTCGATTTTGCATTTTATGGCGAAGTGGGCGGAGAAATACGGAGTTGTGGTAAAGCATACCGAAGATGAAATTTCGGCTTGTAATAGCGTGATTGGGGCCGGATTTGCCGGAGTGCGGTCGATGGCCGCGACTTCCGGAGGAGGGCTGGCTTTGATGGGTGAGGCTATTGGACTTGCCGGAATGAATGAAGTTCCTTGTGTGATTGCAAATGTGATGAGGCCCGGACCCGCTACCGGTTTGCCCACCCGAACTGATCAGGGAGATCTTCGACAAGTTATTCATGCGGGGCAGGGAGATCCGGTGAAGATCGTTTTACTTCCCGGTTCGGTGGAAGAATGTTTTTATTTTGGGTATCAGGCGTTTAATTTGGCGGAAAAATATCAGCTTCCCGTGATTGTTTGTTTCGACAAGCATATGGGGGAAGGATATTTTACTGTGCCACCGTTTGATGTTTCTACTTTAAAAGTTGATAGAGGAAAATTGATTACCGAAAATCCTGGGGAAGATTATAAGAGGTATTTGCAAACCGAGGATGGAATGAGTCCGCGTACAATTCCCGGAGTGAAAGGTGGAATTCATCGATCTACAAGTGATGAACATGATGAATACGGAGATATGACCGAGGACGCGGAAAACAGGAATCTTATGGTTGAAAAACGTATGAAAAAACTCGAATTAGCAATGTCTGACTGTCCAAAACCGGAGATTATCGGAGACGAGGGTGCCGAAATTACTTTTGTAACATGGGGATCCGGTGTCGGCATTTGCAAGGAAGCGGCTGAGATTCACGGAAACGCAAACATTCTACAAATAAAAACCGCGTGGCCATTCCACACAAAAGAAGTTAAGGAAATTTTAAAATCAGCAAAAAGACCGATTCTGGTTGAACATAATTATGGGGGACAAATGGGAGGGCTTATCGCAGAGCATACCGGAATTATTCTTGAGGAACGGATTCTTAGGTATGACGGCCGACCGATGACCGCAAAATATATAACCGATAAAATTTAATGGCGGAATTAAAAGATTTACAAACCAGGCAGAATCCAAATTGGTGTCCGGGATGCGGAAATTTCGGCATACAGGCGGCGCTGAAATCCGCGATTGTCAATCTGAAGCTGGAACCTTCCAATATAGCTATATCCACAGGAATCGGATGTGGTTCGAAAATTAATCAATGGATAGAAACTTATGGATTTGCGGGATTGCATGGTCGAAGTATTCCGGTTGCGATGGGAATTAAGCTGGCGAATCCTGAATTGACTGTGATTGACCTGAGTGGTGATGGAGATGGGTACGGAATCGGGATGTGCCATTTTATAAATACGATGAGGCGGAATATTGATATTACTTATATTGTGCAGAATAATCAGATTTATGGGCTGACGCTCGGCCAAACTTCGCCGACTTCGGAGAAAGGTGCTGTCGGTCCTTCGACTCCGCATGGTGTGATCGAGGAGCCGGTGAATCCTATTCGATTGGCTCTTTCGAGCGCTTGTACTTTTGTGGCTCGTGGCTTTGCGGGGGATATTCCGCATTTGACAGGGCTTATTGAGGAGGCGGTCAAGCATCGTGGATTTGCTTTGATCGATGTACTTCAGCCGTGTGTGACATTTAATAAAGTGAATACTCATGACTTTTTCCGGGAGAGAGTTTACAAACTTTCGGAGGTTTCTGAATATGATGTGTCGAATTTGGTTCGGGCATATGAGGTTGCCGGGGAATGGGGTGATAAGATTCCAATTGGCGTTTTTTATAAGGTGGAGAAGCCAACATACGAGGATAGCGATGTCGGGCTGAAGAGTGGCAATCCTATGAAGGCGGATATTTCTGATGTGAATGTGCAGGAGGTGATGAGTAGTTTTATGTAGAGATTGACTTTTTATCGTTATTTTCTTCACAAGTCTACTTTTTCAGAAACAAATCCTTTTTTTACGGTATCGCAGTGCATAAAACTAATAAGACTTCAGTTGGGCGATTATAACTTTCTTTAGAGAAAAGAAGGTTTGGAATCGATTGGGCTTTGAGACTTAAAGATGTTTCTTTGAAGGCCTTTGCGTTTTGCGCGCATTAAGGGGGAGCCGGCGAAGCGGGCGAGGAATTGTTGGTCGGTTTTCATTGTGGCGAGGGATTTTAGGGAAAGTTGGTCGCCAGCGATTTTTGTTGGGAGTTTGACGGTTTTCTGTCGGGCTAGATTGTGTGGGCAGGTCTCCTGGCAGATGTCACAGCCGAATATTCGTTTGGTTTTGTGGATTTGGGTGGCGATTTTTGGTGGGATTTTGTTGCGATTTTCGATGGTGTGATAGGAAATGCATTTGTTTGCGTCAATAACTCCGGGTGCGATGATTGCGCCGGTTGGGCAGGCGTCGATACAGCGAGTGCAGGTGCCGCAGGATATATTGCAGATTTTGGCACGGGGATTGAAAATTTTTGATGTGGTGAATATGACTGCCAGAAAAATCCACGATCCAAATTCTTGTGTGATGATGCAGGAATTTTTGCCGATGAACCCCAGGCCGGCTTGTTCGGCGTAGGCGCGTTCGAGGACCGGACCGGTGTCGACGTAGGACGCCGTTTTGGCTTTCGGATCAAGTTCTACGACATGAGCTGAAAGTTTTTTTAACATTTTCCCGATGATTTTGTGGTAATCGCGACCGTAGGCGTAACGGGCGATGCGACCGTGGTTTGGTTTGAGCTTTGGCTGGTCGTAGTAATAATTCACGCCTAAGACTATTACCGATGTGTCTTCTGTTTTTCGGGGTTTTTTCATATACTTCATGCCCGCTTCGTTTCCTTCTTTAAGCCATTTTTCATACTTTTTTGTATATTTCTTCGGGAGTTTGCCCGAAGTGAATCCGATTAAATCAAATCCCAATTTTTTCGCATATTTTTCAATTTTTTCTTTCATATTTATATCCTTCAATAATAGTCGAGTTTTTGCAATTCCTTTTTGATGTCGAGACTTAACTTTCCTCCAGAAAAGGATTAGAATTTTTTCTTGTTTTTCTTTTTATGCAAATTTCCGATTATCTAAAATTTGAATTCCAAAAGGCAAAAAAGGCGTTTAATGATGCCCAGAATATTGTCATTATTTCGCATAGAAATCCTGACGGGGATGCGGTTGGGAGTAATTTGGCGCTCCGGTACGGGCTTGAGGCTCTCGGAAAAAATGTGACGAGCGCGTGTGTGGATCCGGTGCCAGCAAACAGTATGTTTTTGAAAGGAGCGGATGATTTTGTTCTGGATTTTAATTATGAGGATTTTGATGTGATTGTAAGTATGGATTGCGGAGCGGTCAAACTTGTAAAATTCAATAAAACCAAACCCGAGATTTTGTCCGGAGAGAAGCCGTTTGTAAATTTTGATCATCATGAATCAAATAGTAATTTTGGTACTATAAATCCGGTGGACTCCGACGCTTGTGCGACGGCTTTTGTTCTGTATCATTTTTTTAAATTTTGCGGATGGAAGATTTCGATTAACGTGGCGACCGCACTCCTTCATGGAATATATTTTGATACCGGGGGTCTGATGCATAGCAACGCTACCGCTGATGTTTTTCGGATAGCCGGGAATTTGATGTCGAAGGGGGCAAACGTTCAGAAAATTTCCAAAGAACTTTTTCATACGACTCCTGTGAATAAGTTGCGACTTTGGGGACGGATTTTGGAGCGTACTTATGTGAATGATGACGGAGTTACGGTTTCGGCGGCTTCTCGGACGGATTATGAAGCGACCGGTTCTTCTTCCAATGACACGGGCGGGGTGATTGATCTTTTGAATGCGGTGCCGGGGAGTAAATATTGTGTGCTTTTGAGTGAGGATGATAATGGCAGGGTAAAGGGTTCTCTGCGGACTCAACGGGATGATGTAAATTTGTCGGAAGTGGCAGGGCAATGGGGTGGCGGAGGTCATCCGAAGGCGAGTGGGTTTGGGGTTGAAGGGGAACTTAAGCCCGTGATGAGCTGGAAAGTGACGCCGAAGGCCGGTGGGGAAGCGCATGAAATGGATATAAGCTTTTAGGTGTGCCTGACTGTCGCGTGTTGATGGTCAGGGGTTTTTGTGGTATAATATGTTTAGTAATTTACATATTTATTATGGTTAATTCAAATCATGCGTTTGTGGATCCTTCAGAAGAGAAAGGGCCTTATGAGGCCTATGATGTCAAAAATCCTCCTGAAAGAAGCTCTGAAAATTTTGCACAAAAAATGGCAAGTTCTGAAGAATGGGTGCAAAGTTTTGAGGAAGAAGTTGGTGTGGGGTTGTCCGGCGAAATTCGTAGAGAAATCGCGGGCGTTTTGGCGAGTACCGATAAACCTTTTTCTGAGGCTTTGCGGGAGTTAAAAGTCGACCTTTTGAAAGATCCTTTAAATAAACCCAGCGCAAGGGTTATTGATGAAATCATTGATTATTACAAAGGCGTTGCCAATGACGCGGTTGAAAGTAAATTGTTTAAGGCAGAAACTCCTGAAGATTTTCAAGAACATATTGATCATAGCTTAAAGACCACCATTCACGCCGCTTCTTCAGGTATGGAGTTTAAAAAATCGGAAAGGATTACCGAAGCGGCATTCAGAATTAAAGAAATTTTTTGGCAATTGGATCGCGAATTGGAAATCGGATTGCTCACTTCTGATTTGGAAGTTTTGCAAAAAGAAATTGATTGGTACGTAAGCATGTTGAAGTTTGATGGAAGAGTTTTTAATAATTCCGTTCAGAGATATTATGATTTGGCAGAAAATTTAAAAAAAGAGTAAGGGACTGAAGAGACAGATTAGATTTAACCTTCTTTTGCGGTTTGTTTTCTTGACCTTGGTGCTGTTCTCGCATACAATCTTTTCGGAATAAGTTCATTAAATTCATGCCAGCACTCAAGGGAAAAAATTCGAAGAAAGTTGTTAAAAAAACTGCTTTCGCTTTTTCCGGTAAAAAAGTTTTGGTGCTTGGAAGTGGAGCCCTTAAAATCGGAGAGGCCGGGGAGTTTGATTATTCCGGGTCTCAGGCTATAAAAGCATTGCGCGAGGAAGAGGTGGAGACGGTTTTGGTGAATCCAAATATCGCGACTATTCAAACGTCTAAAGGCCTTGCACATAAGATTTATTTTCTTCCGGTGAATGCGTATTTTGTGGAGAAGGTGATTCGGGAGGAGCGACCTGATGGCATATTTTTGGCGTTTGGCGGGCAGACCGCGCTGAATTGCGGGGTTGAGTTGAATCGGAAGGGTATTTTGAAAAAATATGGAGTTGATGTTTTGGGAACGCCCATGGATGTTATTCAAAAAACGGAGGATCGGGAATTATTCAATAAAGAACTTACAAAAATTGGCGTAAAAATGCCGACAAGTTTTGCGTGTACTACAAAAAAGCAGGCGCTTGCGGCGGCGGGGAAGATCGGTTTTCCTTTGATAATTCGATCGGCGTTTGCGCTCGGGGGAAAGGGAAGCGGTTTTGCCGGGGATCTGAAAGAACTTGATGAGATGCTGGATAGCGCTTTTGCCTACAGTCCGCAGGTTTTGGTGGAGGAAAATTTGAAGGGTTGGAAAGAGGTGGAATATGAGGCGGTTCGTGACAGGGTAGATAACTGCATCACTGTTTGTAATATGGAAAATTTTGATCCGCTGGGAATTCATACAGGGGAAAGTATTGTGGTTGCACCTTCTCAGACTTTGACCAATAGCGAATATCATAAGCTCCGTGAATTATCTATAAAAGTGATTCGCCATCTTGGAGTGATCGGGGAATGTAATATTCAGTTCGCGCTGGATCCTTTGAGCGAAGATTATCGTGTGATTGAAGTGAATGCCCGGCTTAGTC
>JAUVQE010000006.1 GCA_030598325.1 Nitrospirota bacterium
CATAATCCCCCAAAATATATTCAATATCATCCAAAGTTACGTCATAAGAATAATCCGTAACTGAAACTTCCACATAAAGCTGAGACGTTTCAGGCCTATCAACGGGATAAATAACAACATCAGAACTTCCATAATAAGATCCATAGCCCCCTCCTTCAAAAGAAGCCTCCAAAATATTTCCAAATTTCCACCCATCAACCAAAGAAATATTGTAAGGCGGATAATCATTTTCATAAACACCGGTATCATTCGCATCTATATTAGCCACCATCGTATCTTTTAAAGTGGCATCCGCGACTTCATTCCGGACAACTCCGGAATTTTTATTTGTACTAATCCACGAAACGGCTTCACTTACAGGAAAAAGATAACCGAGGACCTCATAAGAATAACTTCCCACAACATAAGTTGGAATACCAATAAAATTTCCATTCTCATCAACCGCGGTCCCTCCCGAATTCCCAAAAGAAACATCCGCATCCGTTTTAATATATTTAACACCAGCCTCAGTCAAAAACCCACTTATAAGCCCTGAAGTATAAGTGATCGTCCTTCCACCCGTATCAGGATAACCTATCACGGTAATTGTATCCCCCACCGCATAATCACTGGCATTGTTGTAGGGCAGATAAAAATCAAAATCCACAGACGCACCTTTCGCATCCTTGGAATCCATCTTTAAAAGCGCTATATCACGATCAGCGTCCTGGGTAATCAAAGAAGCGGTAAACCTGCAAATAGGCTCCTGGGGATCATTACTCTTAGTCAAACAAATCTGAAAAGCGTCATTCGGCAAAGTGGGATCCCAATAATTTTCAATCACATGATTGTTTGTAAGAATAGTCCCGGCAGAATCAATCAAAGTCCCCGAACCGTAAGCCTCAGCGGTAAGACTTCCATCATACGCCAGACTGTAAGCAAATATTTTCACGGTCGGCAAATACTCATCACTATCATCGGCAGGTAAATAAATGGTCGAGCCATAAGCAACATTCGAAAAAAGCATTGTCACCAAAAAAGACAGTGACAACAAAAAAACAAAAGATTTTTTCATAGGATAGAGGATTAAATTAAACACCCTACAAATTTATCTCAATCAAGAAACAAAAACAAGCGAAGCCCCGCCCACCAAAAGCATCAGAGCAAAAATAGAAATTATTTTCAATGCAACTTTTCTATGACCAAGAGCCAAAAAGATACCACCTTTTACAAAAGTATTTGTCATCGAGGCTATAATAATGGCAACAACCGCCGCACTCTCTGTTATTTTATTTGAAACAAAATCTTCAGCCATATTCACAGTAATCGCATCAACATCCATAATCCCGGAAATAAAACTGGATAAATAAAGCCCACTGTCACCCATATATTCACTACCAAGTTTCGTCAGCAATGAAATCGCCGCGAAAAAAGCTCCAAATTTAAGAGCAGGCGCAATACTAAAAGGACTCTTTATTTTTAACATCTCTTTTTCAATCTTTTCTGAACTTTTACCCTTCTTAACCCACAAAAACAATACCGACAAAATTCCGACGCCTCCCATCGCCACCAACGGGATCAATAACTTATTCAGCAACGCGGGACTCAAAACACTGACTTCCAAAAGCACCCTAAAAAACATCGCACTGCTCGCGACCACAACAGCCAAAACATACGGATTCACAATGCCCTTATTTCGTTTACTTTCACCCGAAAAATTCAACACCAAAGCGGTACTCGAAATAAATCCGGCCAAAAATCCCGTAATCCCAATCCCCCTCTTCGCCCCAAAAAGTTTAATAGCGATATAACTCACAAAAGAAATAGCAGAAATAAAAACAACCATCAGCCACACAATATAAGGATTGAAAAATCCAAAAGGCCCAAACTCCTGATTGGGTAGCAAAGGCAAAACTACAAAAGCAATCACTATAAATTGAATCGCGGAAACAATCTCCTCGTTCTTTAAATGTTTTGCCCACTTATGAAGAGGCGCCTTAAAATGCAAAATCGACAACACCGCAAGCGCGACAACCGTCGCCAAAACAAATTTTTCCATTCCACACAAAAGCCCAACAATATAAACCAAAATCGCGGCCACCTCCGAAGTCGCGCCGATATCATTATTTCTCTTGCAGGTAATAAAATACGAAGCCACAACCAACGAGAAAAATCCGGCAGTCAAAATCGCAAAATAAACTATCGAATAAGCTGAAAGTATAAACGACAAAGCTCCCAAAAGCCCTATAAGCGCAAATGTTCTGATACCACCAAAAGCATCACTCCCATACTTTTGGTACTTCTGCTCACGCTCAAGACCAATAAGACTGGCAAGCACAACCGCGATACCTACTTGTTTTAAAAGTTCAAAATCCATCCGGTAATTATACCAAAAAACGGACTTTAAATCTACCTCGCCTTCTTATCCATTGTGCGAAGAGTGGAAACAGCCACTCTCATCTTTTTCATTTTTCCTGTTTTTGGATCAAGAACCCTTTTTTTAACTATATTCGGCAAAAATCTACGTTTTGTAGCATTACACGCATGACTCCGGTTATTACCGGAAGAAGGTTTTTTCCCTGTGATCTGACAAACTTTAGACATTTGAAATTCTGTAAAAAGCAGAGCTATTCTAGCAACTTTCCAACAATTGGCAACCTTTTTACTTCCTACCCGCAAAAATCTTATGGACATTAAAAAAAAAAAATAATAAAATCCCACCATGCACAACAAGAAAAACACAAGAACGGAGAAAGACGCTCTGGGGACTATAGAAGTTCCAAAAGAAGCATACTACGGTTCTTCCACCGCACGCGCACAAAAAAACTTCCAAATAAGCTCCCTCCGGGCACAAAAAATATTCAGAGAAGCTTTGGGAATGGTAAAACTCGCCGCCGCGCAATCAAACACAACACTCGGCCTTTTATCAAAAAAAGAATCAAATGCAATCATCAAAGCAACAAAAGAATTTATTAACGGAAAATTCGAAGAAGAATGCGATTTAGATGTATTCCAGGCCGGCGCAGGCACTTCCTACAACATGAACGCCAACGAAATAATCGCAAACCGAGCAAACGAAATTCTCGGAGGACAAAAAGGCAAATACGAACACATTCACCCAAACAATCACGTAAATTTAGCACAATCCACAAACGACGTTATCCCAACCGCCACAAGAATAGCCACTCTTTTGCTTTTGCCTGAACTTCTTCAAGAATTAACAGAACTCGAAAAAGAAATCGGGAAAAAACAAGTCCAATACAAAAATTTAGTGAAATGCGGACGAACTCATCTACAGGATGCCGTCCCAATAACGCTGGGACAAGAACTCGATTCATACAGAGAGGCTCTCAAAAAATCAAAAGCTTTTATCAAAAAACAATCAGAAGAACTACAAATCCTGGGAATTGGCGGAACAGCGGTAGGAACCGGAATCAACACAGACCCAATGTATAAAAAAATGATTATCCATAACCTCTCAAAACTGCTTGGAATAAGATTTGAACGAGCAAAAAATTCAACAGAAATGACAAACAATATGAACGTATTTCTGAATTTTTCATCAACTCTAAGATCATTGGCAACCGACCTCATAAATCTCTCCAGCAATCTAAAAATAATGAGTATGGGACCAAAAGCCGGAATAGCAGAACTGGAACTTCCACGCGTACAACCGGGATCTTCAATAATGCCGGGAAAAATCAATCCATCAATACCCGAAGCCGTAATAATGACAGCGCTCCATGTCCTCGGAAACGACAAAGTAATTGAATTAGCGGCACAAAGAGGACAATTTGAGCTAAATGTAATGTGCCCGCTAATCATGTTTAAACTCCTCGAATCAATGGAAGTTCTCACGAACGCTATGAAAACATTAAGAAAAAACTGCATAAAAGGATTAAAAGCGAACGTAAAAAAAATTGAAAAAGAACTGGAAAACAGCCTATGCAACGCGACAATCTTAGTCCCATATCTTGGCTACGAAGAAACCGCTGAAATAGTAAAATCAGCACTTAAAAACAACAGAACAATCCGAGAAGAACTCCTCCACCAAAAACTTTATACGACATCTGAACTCAAAGAACTCCTTTCGGCCAAATATTCAACCGAACCCTCCAGAATAAAACGAAAATTTATCAGAAAATCTCAAAACTAGGCACAAATTCATCAAATCCCATCTTGTGAGCGGAATAATTCACACTCGGAACTTTTAAATATGCCTCATAAATCACGCTCGAATTCGCATTCATCATAAAATAATGTCGAATACCGTCCTCCCCCGCCCCTTCATCAATAAAAACACCCGCCCCATTTCCAAAGTCCGCGAATTCCGCACTAAAACCTCCATATTTATTAGCAATAAAATCCGCTAAATTCACATATCCCATCATATTCTCAAAAGCCATCGCGTAAATCTCCACTTTATATCCACATTCATACTCTTCACCCCATTCATCCGCACACACACCCTCTATCCACTTCTTCATCAAAACCCCCTCACCACTCGGCAAATATTCCAATTTATAATCCGACAAAAGATCAACTTTAAACCCAAATTTTTCATTATAATAAAAAGGTTTATCGGTAAAAGACTCCGCCATTCCCTCCAATATCAAAATACAGTCAGAAACTCCATTTTCATAATCGAAAAGCCAAAAATTATATCCATAACCATCCACTAACCCACCATATCTAACCAAAATATCATCCTCATACCAGGCCTGATACGAAACATCCCCCTCGTCATGCCTTTTGATTTCAACAAAATCATTCAGACCAGCCTCATAATTCAAACCCTCCCCAAATTCAACAAAACATCCATTATAAGTCATCTCAAAAACACCATCACTCTCTTCAATCACACCCAACTGCGGATAACTGACAAAATATGACACCTCAGCTTCAGCCTCAACCAAATCCTCATCTCCAAGCTCATCTTCACCCCCAACCTTTATCTCATAAAACTCGGATTTGTCGAAAGAAACATAGCCTCCCCCTGTAGAAATACAGGAAGCAAACAAAAACAACGGCAAAATTAACAAAATTCTTCTCATCAATTCAACTTAAACGGATTAAAATTCGTATCCTTGTCGTAAACATCGACACCCTCACTCCTCTTCAAAAAGCCAACAATCGCATATGTAATCGGTGTAAATAAAACCTCAACCCCAACCTTAAATATATAATTTGAAATAATAATTGCAACAAGAAGATCATTCGGAAGAACTCCATAAAAAGCAATCGTCACAAAAATAGCGGTATCAAATCCTTCGCCGATAAGAGTCGACCCGATGGTACGAGCCCAAAGCATCTTCCCGTTCATCCAAACCTTCATTTTTGCCAAAATATAAGAATTCGAAAATTCACCAACGCTGTAAGCAAGAACACTCGCCAAAACAATCCTCGGCGTCAGACCGAGAACCGCTTTAAAAGCCTCACCATTACCACCTTCAGCCGCCTCAGGAAGCGCGATCACACCCATAAATACCAAAGCCATCAACACATTCATCGCAAAACCAATCCAAATAATCTTCCTCACCCTCTTATACCCATAAACTTCCGTCAAAATATCACCAAAAATATAACTTAGAGGAAAAAGAAGCGTTCCCCCATCAAAATCAAATGCCCAAAGCGAAACAATCTTAGTCGAAGCAACATTCGAAATCAAAAGAACCGAAACAAAAATCACCGCGATATAAACAAAATACTTAAACTCCTTTAAATGAAGTTTTTCCTGAACGGAATCAATAACACTCATAGGTTTTTTGGTTAAGTTTAGTTAGAAATGTGTGGAAACTTATAAAAAGCACACAACGGCAAAAACCTACCCCAAAACAGAAGACAAAACAAGAAAAATATTAATTTTTCCCTACATCATCGACTTTCCTCTTAACAATTTTCGCTATATTAATAATTTTTAAATCCGAAAAAGCCGCCTCAAACACCTCCCACATATACTCCGGTTGTTCTCTCAACAGCTTTTTAAAACCCAGACCGGATGACAGATCACTTTCTGACTCAATAAATTTATTAACAATTTCCTTAAAAAATTTCTTCCTTTTTTCCGCATCAATTCCCGATAAATCCACCAAACTACCATCTCTGATACATTTAAAAAAATTGTCGTCAATATTATTCCTAAAAAATCGATAAGCATATACCAACATATCTTTTTTTACTCTTCCCGATGACGACATCTTAAACATTCTCATTTTCTGCCGCTGAAAATCCGGATTTTCCATACCGGCATGTACTCGTTCAGCCAATTCATTGGTTAAGTCATTCCCATAAACTTCACTAATATAATTGTAAGCAGACAATTTAGAACTTCCCGACATTTTTTATTACTTAATCAATAAAGACCCAAGCTTAAAGAAAAATCCCCACTTTTACAACATAAAATTGACAAAAAGAACAAAAACCCCTAAATTACCCCAGCGAAAACAATAAAAAAAATCCGATGTCAAACAAACACGCAAGCAAACAACACTGCCTCGTAGGAAATATAAGACCAAAAAGCAAACTTCGTAAAAGAAAAAACAAAGCCAAAGCAAGAGCGAGAAGAGAAGCAAGACAAGCAGAAAAAGCCACCGCTTAAGGCTCGAAAGAGTCAGTTCCCGGGCACCCGAAGGGTCGGGACAGGCTCGAAAGAGTCAGTTCCCGGGCACCCGAAGGGTCGGGACAGGCAAAATTTTTCCAACAAGATAATGAGACCCGGTTACAATCAAAACCCGGTCCTTCTTTAGATTTTTCAAAGAATTTTTATACACAACTTTCACATCCTCCCCCTCAAAAGAAACTAAATCTACTTTTTCAGCAACCTCATCAATCCGCTTCATCATCCCCTCTTTATCCTTATCTTCTAAAAAAGAAACCAAAAAAACATATTTTTTTTCCGGAAATCCGACCTTAAGCGACCCAATCAAATTACTTATACTTCCCACCGTATGCGCGACATCAAAAATCACAGTTTTCCCCTCAATTTCACGCACATCAAATCGCCCATCCACCCTGAATTCCCTAAAAATCCGTTCAAAAAGCATTTTCTCTACACCTCCCAAAAGAATTTTCAAAGCACAATAGCTTATCTCAGCATTTTTAATTCTAGCCAAATCAACACTATCAAGACTCAAACCTCCAATCTCACTCCTAAAATCATCCACATAATACACATCCACTTTTCGCGACAATTTCCGCTTCAACAAGCCCATTACCTCCTCATTTTGCGCCCCAACCAACAAAGGAACACCCTCCTTCACAATCCCTAATTTCTCATCCAAAATCTCACCCAAAGTACTCCCCAAAATCCCAACATGTTCCATCTCCACAGAAGTTAAAATCGACAACTCCGGGACAACAATATTCGTACAATCAAGCCGACCTCCCAATCCAACTTCCAAAACCGCAAATTCCACACCCTCATCAACAAAAAACTTCAACGCAATCAAAGTCAAAACCTCAAAATACGTCGCCCCACCGCCACGACCCTCCAAAAAAACCCTAACCTCCCCCACATATCCAGCAAATCGATCACACGAAATCATCTCCCCATCAATTTTCACACGCTCCCGAACATCTCTCAAATGTGGCGAAGTAAAAAGCCCCACACGCACACCAGTCCGCGCCCCAGCTCGCATCCCACCACAACACGCCAAATATTCCGCAATAAAATTACACACACTCCCCTTCCCCTTCGACCCAGCCACATGCACAAATTTCACCCCCGAATAATCAACTCCAAAATCCCGCACCATTTCCTCAAACCGATCCAAATCAAAAACCTTCTCCCCATATTCAAAATCCCTATCCCGCTCATAAGAAACCAATGTCTCCAAAAATTCACACGCACTTTCAAAATCCATATAATTTGTATAAGATAACCTCACCAAGCCAAATCCTACCGAATTATGTTCAACAAAAAAAGAAAATTAAAAAAATTCAAATTCAAATACGGGAAAAGCCCCTCGCCAACTTCAAGAAATTTATCGACTAATCGATATCATTCAAAAAAACTCCTAAAAAGATCCCACCCTTACACGGCAAAAATCAAAAAATTCGTGCTAATCCTCGTGATCCTTTTAGCAATAATTTTCTCAATTTATCTAATCTTCTTTTCCGATTACTTCAAAGTGACAGAAATTAACGTCTCGGACGAATTACTCGATTCGGACGCCCTCGGAAATGAAATTTCAACCACAATCAACACTTCAATTGGTAAAAACCTCATTTTTATAGACACGGAAGACCTGCAGGTAAAAATCCTCGATTCCTTCCCCGAAATCGAAGAAGTAGAAGTGGGAAAAGATTACCCAAACAAAATTATAGTCACATTTTCGCAGTATCCGCTCGTGGCAAACATAATAAACGAAAGCACCACAATCAAAAAAACCTACATAATAAACTCAATCGGCTATGCCATTAAAGAAGATCTGGAAAGCACCTCCCTCCCATACATAAGAATACAATCCGACGAGCCCCTAAACCCGGAAAGCCCTCTGGTAGAAGCCAATAAATTAAGATACATTCTGGAAACAATTATATATTTCGAAGACAAATTCGGAATGCGCGTTGTAGAAGTTATCTACAAAAAAATTCCACGCGAAATTCACCTTATAACGGAAAGAAATTTTGCGATCTGGCTGGACATCCAAAATCCCGCAGAGGAACAATTGAAAAAACTAAAAAAAGCACTGGTAAAATTGGACATTTACAATGAAGATTTGGAATACATTGACCTTAGAATTGCAGGAGGAAATGGGGATAAAATCATATATAAAAGAAGATGATCTTTTTAATCATACGTCAACCTGTACGAATAGATATTTCAGCCGTTTTTTGCTATAATAAACGCGTAAAAAATCTAAAAGAAAAATAAAAATGTCTCAGGCTTCCAAACTAGCTTTGATCAAAGAAATGCTTGATTCCACGGAATCAAGTTTAAGATCGGCAAAACAAATGGTGCAGGAACTAACCGGTACATCCTCCAAAAATATTTATTCGAAAATCGCGGAAGAAATTGAACCTTCCGGCGAAGAAGAAGACGAAGAAGGAAAAATCGTAGAAGGCGTATTTAACGGACAAACAATGACCGACAAAAACGGTAAAGAATACCCCGTCCCTGCAAATTACGCCTCAAAATCCAAACTAATTCCCGGAGACGTTCTAAAACTCACCGTAAAAGATGACGGTGGATTCTTATATAAACAAATCGGCCCCGTAGAACGAAAAAGAATCGTCGGAACTTTGACATACGAAGACGGCCAATATAAAGTGATCGCGAATGGGAAAGCGTACAGCGTTTTACTCGCTTCTGTAACATATTTTAAAGCGGAAGTCGGTGACGAAATCACATTGGTGGTCCCGGAAATCGAAGATAGTGAATGGGGATCAATTGAAAACGTTCTCCCAAAATCTGAAGAACCTCCAATTTTAGAATAACAACTTAATCCTAATTACAATGCCTGATGAAAACACACCAAACCCGGAAGGAAAAGGTACATTTAAAATAAATTCCGAAGAACTTCAAGCAAATCAAAATCCGGAATCAACACCGGAATCAACACCGGAAAACCCCCTAAATACAGGTGGTGGACAGCCGGCAGAAACTCCAGCTCCCGCTGAACCCGCTGAACCCGCTGAACCAGCTGAACCCGCAACCGAAGAAGTTACCGCTGAACCTGCTGAACCCGCAGCCGAAGAAGCTCCTGCTGAACCCGCTGAACCAGAAACAACCCCTGAAGAAGTAGATGAAAAACTTGAAGAACAACTCCCGGAAACACCAGAAGAACAACCGGAAGTACCGGACAAAACCACAAACACCAAAACATATCTAATTATAGGTCTGTCACTCATAGGAGCTCTTGCGATAGGCTATATCGTATATACTTATTTCCTTTCCGGACCATCGGAAACGCCCGAAGAAGAAACGCCCGAAACCGAAAACACCCTTTCTTCAGGAGCAGAACCGGCGGAAGAAGCAACGGAAGCCCCTTCGGTAGAAATGGCGGAACTTGAAGAAATAGTTGAAGAACTTCAAGAAATTTACGCACCACCGGAAGAAGAGGAAGTCTTTGAAGAAGCCATTCTGGAAGAAGTCGAAAAAGACGATTTTCCTTCATTAAAACTCCCGGAAGAAGAGGAAACTCCCGAAGAACCCGTAAGTGAAGACATAAAGGTTCTAAGGTAAAAAACATCTTTTTTAGATCTTGTCGGACTTGTTATCAAGTACCGTTTTTTCGAATAATCCCCTACATTTCCCCTCCCTTTCACCCTTGTCCAAAACCCCAAAAAATGCTATAATAATAGGAAAAATAAACACAAAAACGGTACATCTATGTACAAGCTATCTAAAATATTTAGAACGGCCCTCCAATACCAGGCGTCAGACATTTACATCGCAGCCGGTATAAAGCCCATGCTCAGAATCAATGGCGATATCATCAAAATCGAGGAACACGCGGAATTAACGAAAAAAATGGCAGAAGAGTATCTGCTTGAAATATTAAATCCGGAACAAAAAAAACGCTTCGAACAAACACTGGATATCGACTTTTCCCTGGAAATGGAGACAATAGCCAGATTCAGAGTAAATATGTTCGTCCAAAGAAAAGGAATTTCGGCGGTTTTCAGGCTTATCCCCGAAAACGTACACACAATGGATGAACTCGGATTACCAGCACAACTCAAAAAAGCAACCACATTCCAAAGCGGACTCGTAATCGTAACAGGACCAACGGGATCAGGTAAAACAACAACCATGGCCGCAATGGTAAACGAAATCAACAGAAATCAAAAAAAACACATAATCACAATCGAAGATCCGATCGAATACGTCCACAAAAACAACCAATCAATAATCCAGCAAAGAGAAGTCGGAGTACATACTCACAGCTTCCAAAAAGCCTTAAGAGGATCACTAAGAGAAAGCCCCGATGTGATTCTACTGGGAGAAATGCGAGACCTGGACACAATACAGCAAGCAATCACAGCCGCTGAAACCGGTCACTTGGTCTTTGCAACACTCCACACGAGAGGATGCTCGGATTCGGTAAACCGTATCATAGATGCATTTCCCTCCGATCAACAAAATCAGGTCCGAGCACAATTGTCGGAAAGTTTAAAAGCGGTATTCTGGCAAACATTAATAAAAACCAAAGATGAAAAAAGCCGTGTCGGCGCATTCGAAATCATGTTCACAAACAACGCAATCGCAAACATGATAAGAAAAGGAACAACACACCAGATAAATTCAGTAATAGAAACCTCGACAAAAGAAGGAATGCAGACAATGAAAAAAGCTCTCACAGATCTATTCGAAGCGGGAATAATTACGGAAGAAAGCGTTTTCCAAAACATGCCTAAAGATTTCGAAGTATAAAAACATAAAACCATGAAAAAAATCGCATTAATACTATTATCGGCATTCATGCTCGCGTCACTGGCTCCAGCCATCACAAGCCCGGCATTTGCAGACCCGGCCATTGATGAACTAAAAGAATTACAATTCGATGTGGGAAAATATTTAAAACTCGACGAAGGTCAGGAACAAAAATATTTCGGCGAAGGAAAAAACCCAATAGTTGAATTCATTTTAAGAACAATAAACTTCGCCCTAACCATAATAGGTTCAATCGCAATTATCATATTAATCATCAGCGGTTTTATGATGATGTTCTCACAGGGAAATCAGCAAAAACTCGACGAAGCTAAAGACGTATTTAAATACGCCATTATCGGACTCATAGTCACTTTTTTGTCATATATAATTGTAATATTCGTACAATCAATACTTACCCAATGAAAAAATTTCTCGCAAAAATAACACTATTCGCAATAACAAGCTTAATATTAATTTCATTAAGCTCCGTTCTTACATACGCGGACTCCTCGGCAGCAGCAGTAGCCTTCACAAAAGCCTTCGACGACCTGGAAGACTGTATACAAGAAGAAAAAACGGACGGAAGCAAAGGCGATGATGCTGGATATCTTGTAACGATAATTTACGAACCACTCAGCATCGAAGAAAGCAAAACAAAAACAAAAAACAAAGACGAATTCGAAGCCAGATTATGCTACAGCAATACCCTCTCCTACACACTCCCCAAAAAATCGGAAAAAGTAAAATCAAGACTCGCGACAGACTGCTCAGACAAAATCAAAAACGGCGACTTCGAAGCAGATGATTACAAAGAATACAAAGTAACCGCCTCCTGCAAAGCCGTCCAGGTTTACCTAAGCAAAGGAGGAACCACACTACTTCTCAATTACATTTCAACAATATACAAATGGGCCGCAAGCATCGTGGGTATAATCGCGGTCACCGTGGTCATAATCAGCGGAATTCAGATATCCCTGGCCGGCGGCGACACCCAAGCGGTCGAAAACGCAAAAGCCAGAATAGTTAAATCACTTTCGGGAATAGTGGTTCTGTTTCTATCGGGACTGATTCTCTACACAATAAATCCAACATTTTTTATAAAATAATGAAAAAACTCATCATTTACATATTGCTCGCTCTCCTGATTTCTATCTCAACGATAGGAACAACCGCGCTTGCCGCGGACGCGAACAATGGTGCCACGAATACAGACAGCGGTACCAGCGAAATCACATATATAGCCCCCACTATTCCCAAACCGGACCTACTCCCCGGCCCGGACGAGGCAAAACAAAAAGATAAAGGAACAAGAAACATTCTTATAAACACAATTCTCCCATTTTACGGTGTAGGGATAATCGGATTCGTAGGAATGTTATCCATAGTATTTTTAATAATCGCCGGCGTAAGATTCGCGACAGCATACGGTAACGACGAGGCAATTCAAAAAGCCAAAGGCCAGGCAATGTATGCCCTAATCGGGCTCGTCATAGCCATTCTCTCATATGCGATCGTAAGAATCATCACAAATATTAAATATGAAGGAAATACAACAACCCATCACCAAATAGAAACAAACATCGTATAAATGAAAAAAATCATTCTAATCACAATAAGCGCAATAATTCTAAGCATGGTCTTAATGGGAACCACATACGCCAAATCAAGCCTATCTCCATGTAAAACCGACAACGATTGTCATATATATGGTGAAACATGTATAAGCGAACTTTGTGCCTCCGATCCAGTTGACGTTTTGCTGCTCAGACCTGGCGAACACCTGAAGGACATAGAAGATGAATACCTTCCAGACGCAGGAAAACAAATAAAAGCAGTCGCGGAACTCCCCGAAGTTGGTCTAGAAGATCTCATCAAAACAATAATAAAAACAATATTGGGAGCGGCCATGCTGTTAACAATTGCCGCGATTGTCGTAGCCGCAATTTTTTACATACTCTCACGAGGAAACGAAGAAGAAACATCGAAAGCAAAAAATATAATATTATATCTGATAATCGGCATGGTAATAATGGCCGCGGCCTACGGGCTAGTAGCCGGAATTGTCCAATTTGATTTCTTTAAAGCAAAATAATAGTGAAGAAAAAAATATTTATCACAATCTGCTCAATTCTCTTCCTAATTTTTTCAATGAATTTTGCCGCGCAAGCATACCAGATACCCGATGAATACAGACCGGAAAACCTGGGCTACGGAGAAGAATATTTTAAACAAACGCAGAGCGCAACCGCCACAGTAATTATCCTGCAAACAATAGCGGGAGCTCTCCTCTACTTTGCCGCCCCCCTCGCGGTAATCCTAATCGGATTCGCAGCCTTTAACATGGTCATGGGCGGAGCCGATTCAGAAAAAATCGAACAATCAAAAAAACACCTGACATGGCTTGTAATAGGACTGCTTCTAATAATACTATCCTATTCAATAGTAAGAATAGTAATAACTTTTGTTTCACAATCCGCGAATGTAGAAGCCCTGCCGAGCAAAACCACCGGCATTATCACTCCTCCAGCCGTGGAAATAGAGCATCAGCTTTCTTGACATTACCTCCAACTTTCAGCTCACCAAATTCCGAAAAATCTTCAGAAACCTCAATCCCCAACTGATCAATAATTTTTCTGCAAGTCGCTGGAATAATAGGAGCAATCAACATACAAACATATCGAAGTATATCCAAAGATCGATATAAAACCTCCATTACCTCGTCATCTTTCCCCTCCTTCGCCAAAATCCAGGGCTTCTTATCATCCAGATATTTATTTCCATAATCAATTACCCTCATCACAACATCACAGGTTTCCTTGATATCAAAACCCTTCATCGCCACATCATATTTATCAAAATATTCTTTCAAATCTTCATAAACATCACTACCTGCCTTATTCGGAACCCTACTTTTCGCATACTTCTCAGTCATCATCACAACCCGATTAACCAAATTCCCCAAACCGTTAGCAAGCTCACTATTATAAACATCAACAAAACGCCCGTGACTAAAATCCCCATCATCGGCAGTCGGAATTTCACGCATCAAGAAGTATCGCAAAGCATCAGCGCCATATTTTTCAACATACTCCAAAGGATCAACCACATTCCCCAAACTCTTGCTCATCTTATGCCCCTCACTCGTAACAAATCCATGAACATAAATAGCCCGCGGAATTTCAACCCCGGCAGACATTAACATTCCAATCCAAATCCCCGCGTGAAACCGCAAAATATCCTTCCCGATAAGATGCACATCCGCCGGCCAATATTTCTTGAAATGTTCACTCTCAGCACTGTACCCGATCGCGGTAATATAATTGCTCAGCGCGTCTCCCCAGACATACATAACCTGACTATCGTCCCCCGGAACATCTATCCCCCACGGCAAAACCTCTTTCGGACGTGAAAAACTGACATCATGCAAGCCATCCCCAATCAGATTCAACATCTCGTTTTTACGACTTTCCGGAACAATCTTCAGCCGATCACTCTCTATAGCTTCACGAATTTTGTCCGAATATTTTGAAAGCCTGAAAAAATAATTCTCCTCCTCGAGAAGCTTCGGTTTTTTCTTGTGATTCGGACACATCCCATTCTCATCAAGATCCTTCTCCGCAATATAAGCCTCACACCCAACACAATAATTCCCTTTATACGTGTCTTTGTAAATATCCCCCGCTTCCTCCATCTTCTCCCATAATTTCCGCGCCCCGGCTTTATGACGATCCTGTGTGGTACGAATAAAATCATCATTCGACAATTCAAGAATTTCTTTCAATGAAATAAAAATCTCCGCGTTCTCATCAACTATCTGCTGAGTCTCAACACCCTTTTCCTTCGCGATTTCATAAACTTTCACTCCATGTTCATCCGTCCCGGTCAAAAAATAAGTGTCATCCTTCTTCGCACGATGATACCGCGCAAGCACATCAGCCTGAATAAACTCAAGTGCGTGCCCGATATGCGGAGGCGCGTTCACATAAGCAATTGCCGTTGTCACATAAAATTTACTCATGCCGAAAACCTACCTAAAAATCATAACTAAAGTCAAGATTCTCTATTCCGACAACTCCGGTTTTGGATCATTCTCTGTATAAAACCCCTCCTCGCTACCATAAGTGCTGTAAATCGAAAAATTAAACACCGGCATATATGAGTCCCGCTTTATATTCACGCTTATACTTTGCTTGCTGTCCCCGCTGAAACCATCAGAAGTTATCTTGGCAAATTCCCGAACAGTATCGTTCTCATAAGTTTCAACCCGAAAATAAATATCGGAAGCTTCAATCGAATCCGTCGGACCACCTTCAGTAGAAGACTTCAACATCGCCGGATTCATAAGATTAGTAAGAGAAAGATAATTAAGGCCTGTGGCTCCATCCACACCGGCCTGATTCATATCCAAAAAAGTTTTTATATCAAAACAATCCACTTTTGCCGTAAATTCCCCACCATCATACAAATAATAATCCCTTGCCTGCATATGAGTGCAGTCCCCATAAGAAGGAGCGTAATTGGAGCATTCAATACCGCCAACAGAAGAATTACACGCCATTGTTCCAAACCAGGACGGGTTGTCTGCGTTCGAAACAAACTCCTCACCCGTATATGTGTTCACAGCCGACGAAACAGCCGTGAAATCATGAATCGACTCGGTTACCAAACTGCCTTCCACTTCTCTCAATCCAAAAACTTTCCACCTCAAAACATCCCAACCCGACACTGAACCGGAAAAAATCAAATCGGTAGCCGGATTAAAAGCCATAAAAAACTCAACCGTAAAATGCTCAACCGAATTAACATTCCCACCATCATCAACAGTAAACAAAGGAATCGTAATACTTTCATTCAACTGCAAAATATCATAAAAGTCAAAAGCGGACATCGAAGCGGTATTATATTCATTTTCCTCAAAACACGGATAAGAATTGCACTTATTCCGAACATTATAAGAAAAAACGGCATTCTCCCCAACCTTCCCCAAATTCGCGTCCATCCCCTCCCATCCCGGCAAACTCGTATCCAGTTTGTAGAGAGCCTGCTCAATACCGGATTCCGCCGCATAATATGCGCGCCCCGCATCAATAAGCTCACGCACAGACCTGGATTCCCCCAAAATCAAAGCCGACAAAGCCAAAGATATCGCGATCAAAACCCCCATAACCAAAAGCGCCACAAGTAACGCGGTTCCCGACCTATCCTTCCAGATTTTCAGCAAAAATTTATTCATTGGTAAAAGTAAACAGATAAGGAATTTCTAACTTCGGCGATTCAGTATAAAAACGAGAAGAAATGGTAGTTTGCAAATCCACACTATAAGGATCTCCACCCTTCCTTCTTTCCATTTCAAAAGTGGCAAAAACGGTAACTTTCGGCTGAAACTGAACCCCATCCGCGAACACATTTTCTTCTTTGTAAGGATCATCTACAGGCGACACAAAAACATTAAACTCGGAAACCGAAACCCGACTGTCCTCCGAACCTATCAAAGAATATTCATTCCCTACAGCCCCAACCGCCTCCCCATACCAAAGCTCACCTTCCTCGCCATAATATTCAAAAACAACTTCTCTCTGCCCATCCAAAGAAACCAACCTCAAAGATTCATTAACATTTGTATAATAAGTACTGGATTCAGAAGGATAATAAACCGCGCTACCACGAATTTCCTCAGTCAATTTATCAAAAACCCGCCTCGCGTCGGAATAAAGAACACGATAATCATTCGCCTCCTGCTGAGACTTCACGATATCCGTATAAGAACTGATCAAAACACCGATAAAAATCACGAAAATCGACATAGCGACCAGCATTTCGATCAGAGTGAAACCTTTATTTCTTAGTATTTTTTTCATAATAATTATTACAATGCCCCTCCTTTCCAGTTACTTAAAACCTCTTCAATGGAAAACTCCCGATCCCTCGAACCGTCTTTCCAATTCACAATCGATCTCACCAAAATAAAATCCCCACAATCCACTTCAAGCACAGCCTCCCTCAGCGCCGGATCATTACCACACGCATCCAAAATCTCAACATGCCTGTAAAAAACGGATTCATCTGAAGATCCAATCACAGAAGAAGAATAATAAGTCTTTCCGCCAAAATCATCCTTAACTACCGCAAAAACATCATTAAAAGGATCCGAACTTGAAGACGGGGTAAAACCCCAGGGACTAAGACTCCGCAAATCGTACAAACTCATACCTTCCTCAAGTCTGGAATCACTCCATCCTCTATCTTCCAAAAAAACCGCGTAACTTACACCAACTTCAAGCTCCTGATAAACACCACCCTCCCCTTTAAAATCAAGATTATGCAACCAATTCGTGTCACGAATATTCCGCACCGCTTCAATCCCTTCCTGCGCGAAATAATAAGCCTGCAAAGTCTGCACATTCAGCCTATTCGTCTTTACCAGGCTCACCAGCAAATTCGACGCGGAAACAATAGCGACGGTCAAAATCATGATTCCAATCATTACTTCAGTCAGCGAAAACCCGGATGTTTTCCTAAATTTATTCCACATTTTCATCTTTGGTTACGTATATCTGACCCGATTTCAGGTCTACAAAAATATTTCTCTTATATTTCCCCTCCAAACTTTCCCCATATTTAATTTCAATTCTAATTTCCTCAGCGTCCACAGATTTACCACGAACATCTTTTACTTCAATCTCACCGTTCGGCGGAACAAAAACAAAAGAAACCGCGAAATTACTAAACAAAGTATCATCAAGATAAATCCCAAGCACCGAAATCTGGTCGTCCAGACTCACATCCGAAAATTCACCGGAAACTATACCTTCATAATCGCATCCAGCGGAAACCCAATCGCCGGAATCAAATTCTTTTTTATAGCTATAAGGCAATTCGAGCTTTTTAATGGAATTCACCTCCCCATCATTAACAAAATACAACCCATAACACTTCACCTCGCCACCATCACCGGCCTCCGGATCATATTCCCACTCCGGATCACCAATATTCTCAATCGCCTCGCTAATCCCCTCAAAATCACTTCCACCGTAATCTCCGTGAACCGTATTGTCACGAAGCTCATAAAACTGGGAAATAAAACTATCCACAGAAAAATCCAGAAGAGCGATACGCCTATACTGCGTATACCCGTTAATAGCCAAAGTTGAAAGCATCGCGATAATAAAAAGCACAATCAATATTTCGATAAGCGTGAATCCGTCTTTTTTTTTTAGAATTTTCATAATAATCGCGATAAATTTAAACTCCAATAGCTCCGCTTAAATTAAAAATCGGAGCCATTATTGCTAATGCGAGAAGAGCCACAAATAGCCCTACAAAAAGAATCATAAACGGTTCAAACACGGACGATAATTTCTTGAGCGAATTATCTATCTCACGCTGATACTGGTCGGCAATCTTCTGAGAAATTGTCCCAAGCGTAGCGGACTTTTCCCCAACTCTCAGCATCTGAACAACTTCCGGCGGAAAAAGAAACTCGCTATATTTCAACGTGTCGGAAATCCTTCCTCCAACACGAACATTATCAATAATTTCCTGCGCCTGAACTTTATAAACCCTGTTTGAAAGGGAACTTCCCGCAATTTTCAAACACTTGATAACAGGCAATCCGGATTCAATCAGAAGTCCAAGCAAACTAATAAATCGAAGAACATATACTTTACGCAAAAGAGGACCAAAAATCCGCATTTTAAGCTTCCAATAATCCCAGGTCAAAGCCCCGTAATCACTTTTCACAAAAACACTAAACAATCCGTACGCGGAAAACAAAACAATCAAAATCACCCACCAATAATTCACCACGGAAGACTGGAGAACAATAAGCATTCGTGTAGGCAAAGGCAAAGCACCTTCAGCGATCCCTCCTTCCTTCAGCAAATTAAGCAAAGTCGGGAAAACCCAGACCAGCATTCCAATACTCACAAGCAATAAAACCGCCAAAACAGCCAAAGGATAAACGGCCGCTCCCCATAATTTCATATGAAGATCGTGTTTTTTATCCAATTGCTCGGAAAGTTTAAAAAGCATCACGTCAAGACGCCCGGTAGCTTCTCCGGACTTCACAATTCCAACCTCCGCCTCATCAAAAACATCCTCAAATCTGCTCATCGCCTGGCTCAAATTGGAACCATGCTCACAATTATACGCAATAGTATTCAAAACTCTTTGAAAACGTTTATTAGTAGACCTTCCCGCCAAAGATTTTACAGCCCGAATCACAGGAATCCCCCCATCCACCATCACCGCAAGCATATGGAAAAAATACGACCTGTCTTTCAATCCAACTTTGGAACGATCAATCAAAAAATCATTAATCCGGGTAAAAATTCCCTTATCAGAATTGTCATAAACCCCATAAATAACATCTTCCTCCTCGACGTCACGAAGTGTTTTCACACTCTTCAGAATTTCAGCTCCACCAACAACCCCCTCAACCATATAATCGGTCGCATCAGCGTCTTTTCTATGAGTTTTTTTGGCTGAAGATACATGTCCGGCTTTTCCCCCACTTGTTATTTTTATATCAGGATCCATATAAATTTATTATAGTTCCTCGGAAAAGAACGCTTCCATAGAAAGCGAAAATGTAGCTCGTTTCAAATTCAAAATATCAAGCTCATCAAGCTGAACATTTATAGATTCAATCTTAAAAATTCTCGGATTTTGCTCAATTCCTTCAAGAAAACTCACAAGATCACTGTAGTTCCCCTCAAAACTTGCGTTTATTCGAAGAGACTTTATTCCTTCATAACCGGAACTTCCCTCCCCAAAACTAAGAGACTTAAGACCCGTATCATAAGTTTCGGTAATGTTAATAATATCCTTGATTACCTCATCCTGATGCATATTCGCGGGAATAGCCCGTAAACTCTCCAGCTTCTGAACCTCGGTAGAAATCCCCAATTCCTCTTCAGCGCTCTCAAAATCATCAATCTGTTGTTTCAAAACCTCTATTTCGCCGGTTTTTGCGGAAATATCGTCCTCCACCACGGAAATATCCGCGCCCAACGGTTTCGTATAAAAGAAATATCCCACAATCACGGCTAAAATTAACAGCACTCCTATCAAAGTTCCCGCTCTCGAAGGAGTTCTGAACTCTATATCACCTTTTGGTTGATTATCTGCCATATTAATATGATTTAAATTTTAAATTAACGTAAAACGGCTTCGCCTTCGTCCGTCATCTCTTCTTCCACATCAGCACTTTCCAAAAGCTCAAACGGATCTTCCTCCACAAATTCAGCTCCAAAAAGAAAAGTCAAAATCTCATTCCCTTCTTCATCAATTCCGGAAGAAATAGAAGGAACAAAACCACCTTCAAACGACGTACTTTCATCAAAAGCCTTTATCAAATCCGCAATATCAAAATAAGGCTCACCCCGATCAGGATAAGTCTTCACATTCATAGAAATTTCATTAGATGCGGATCCGGAATAAGACAAAACTTCCACAATAGCCATTCCATCTTCTTTTGGAATGGTTTTCCGAATTTTCTTAATAACTTTCGACCACTCAATCATATCACCTTCCAGATCAGCAAGCGTCTTTTTCGCGTTTATAGCCTCTAAAATCTCCTTACTTTCAAATTGGAGCATTTTGTTTTGATATTCCGCCAAATTACCCTCAACCCTCTTCAATTCTTCAGCGATAGAAGACTGCTTCCAATACAAATAACCGGTATAGGACCCTGCAACAAGCACGATCAGAATCCCCAAAATCAGTAATGTAGAAGTTCTTTTCATATGTTTTATTTTTATTTTTACCTCTGTATATTCTACCACATTTTAACAAAATCGTAAAGGCTTGAAAAACAACGGCACTTCACGTATACCACAACTATGAATCGCAAAAACTTTATTACGATCAACGAATCATTCACCTGCAAAAACTGTGGTGAAAACAACCCCAAACTCGAAAAATCATGCAGAAATCACTGCAGAAAATGCCTATATTCCATGCATGTAGACGAAAACACTCCCGGAGACAGAAAATCCACCTGCAAATCCTTAATGGAACCGATAAAAACAGAACAATCCGGCAAAAAAGGCTGGATCATCTATCATAAATGCACAAAATGCGGCAAAATAATCCCGAACAAATCAGCAGAAGACGATAATTTCGAAAAAATCGTAGAACTCTCACAACCAACATGAATAAACAAGAAACCAAAAAATTAGAAGAAAAAATCCGAAATATCCTTTCAAAACACTTAAAAAAGAAAGATAAAATTGTTGTAGGCGTTTCGGGGGGACCGGATTCCATTTTTTTACTCAAATTTCTCGCCGAACTTCCAAACAAAATTATCACTGCCCACGTAAATCATCTCCTCCGAAAAGAAAGCGGGAAAGACGAAAAACTGGTCAAAGATTTTACTGAGAAACTAAACAACAACACGATTCGTGAACAAAAAAATTCGCCAAAAATTTCCTTCCATTCCACCGAAAAAAATATCAAAAAATTAGCCAAAAAACACAAAACCGGAATCGAAGAAACCGGACGAAAAGTTCGCTACGACTTTTTCAAAAAACTGGCCAAAAAATACAACGCAACACTTATCGCAACCGCCCATCATGCGGACGATAACCTGGAAACCATTCTCCTAAACCTAACCAGAGGCGCGACATTACAAGGCCTAATCGGCATGCAAATCAAAGAAAACAACCTTTTCCGCCCACTCCTCACGATCACAAAAAAACAAATCATCGATTACCTCAAATCCCGCAAAATCCCCTTTATCATCGAAAAATCCAACCTCACAGATGAATACAACAGAAATTTGATTCGGAACCGCGCACTCCCCCACCTCAAAAAAATCAACCCAAACATCGCGCAAACAACAGCCAAAAACACCCAAAACCTAAGAGAAATCCAGGACTACATCACAAAACAAGCCCAAAAATGGCTCAAACGCAATAAAACCACCATCGCATCCACCATCCCCGCAAAACCATTCCGCCTCCTCCATCCCGCCCTCCAAAAAACAATTCTCCGCGAAATCCACAAAAACCTCACAAACAGCACAAAAAACCTCGAAAACACTCACATCGAAGAAGCCCTCCACCTAATCAACCAAAACATCGGAAACAAACAAAAAAAACTCGGAAAACTTAACCTCATACTCAAAAAAAACACAATTTCCATCAAAAAATCCTAAATTTTCATTGCAAAAATCACCAATTTCGTCCACTATAAAAGACGCTAAAAAACCTAAACAAACACTTTTATTATGCCTGCATTACCAAATCCTCCACAAAAAAGAAACGTCTTCCTCTACCTTATAATAGCAGCCCTGATCGTTGCCGCGACAACAATGATGTTCAACACAGGCGAACAAACAACGCAAGAAATAACCTTAAATACGTTTGTAGAAAAAACCCAATCCGGAGAAATCCACAAAGTTGAAGTGTCAGACAATCGCATCGACATTGAACTCGTAGACGGAAGCAAACTGTATACATTCAAAGAATCAGGCTCAAGCATATACGAAATTCTGGAGAAATCAGGAGTCGACGAAGATATAATAGCCACCATCCCGATAACAATAATAGATACGGAATCAGGCAAATTCTGGACAGATTTACTAATAGGAATAGTGCCATTCCTGCTTATTATAGCGTTTTTTGTTTTCATGATGAGATCGGCGCAATCCAGCAACAATCAGGCAATGTCATTCGGAAAAAGCCGCGCAAAAGTTTACGACAAAGGAAAACAAAAAACGACTTTCGATGACGTCGCCGGAGCGGAAGAAGCAAAAGAAGAACTTTCGGAAATCGTGGACTTCCTCAAAAAACCGCAAAAATACACGGCAATAGGAGCAAAAATCCCAAAAGGTGTAATGCTGATAGGCGCCCCGGGCACAGGTAAAACCCTTCTCGCGAGAGCGATAGCCGGAGAAGCTGATGTTCCTTTTTTCAGCATTTCCGGTTCGGAATTCGTGGAAATGTTTGTGGGAGTCGGAGCCTCCAGAGTCCGAGACCTCTTTAGTAAAGCCAAAAAAAATGCCCCTTGTATTATTTTCGTTGATGAAATAGATGCGGTCGGAAGGCACAGAGGAGCCGGAATGGGAGGAGGACATGACGAAAGAGAACAAACATTAAACCAAATCCTTACGGAAATGGACGGATTCGAAACCGGCACAAACGTAATCGTAATCGCGGCCACAAACAGGCCTGACATTCTCGACCCGGCATTACTAAGACCGGGAAGGTTCGATAGAAGAATCGTTGTAGACATGCCGGATTCAAAAGCCAGAGAAGGAATCCTAAAAGTACATACCCGCAAAAAACCGTTAGCAAAAACCGTAGACCTAGGCAAAATCGCCCGATCCACTCCGGGATTCACCGGCGCGGACATAGAAAATCTCGCGAACGAAGCCGCAATCCTGACGGCAAAAAATAACAAAAAAACGATAGGAATGAAAGCACTGGAGAAATCGATAGAAAAAGTGGTAATGGGACCGGAAAGAAAATCCAAAGTCCTAAACAAAAAAGAAAAAGCTATAACCGCCTACCACGAAGTCGGACACGCAGTAACCGGACACGTACTCCCGGGATGCGACCCCGTCCACAAAGTTTCCATCATATCCAGAGGAATGAGTTTGGGAGTCACATGGTTTTTACCGGAAGAAGATAAACACTTAAGCTCAAAAAGTAAATTTGAAGACGAAATATGCTCACTTCTCGGAGGATATACGTCAGAACAAATGTTCTTTGGCGAAATGACAACCGGAGCCTCAAACGATCTTCAAAGAGCCACAAACCTCGCACGAAACATGGTCACAAAATACGGAATGAGCGACCTTGGCCCAATAATATTCGGTGATGAAAACAACGAAATCTTCCTCGGAAAAGACTTTGGACACGTGAAAAATTATTCCGAGCAATCAGCGGCAAAAATCGATACATTGGTCAAAGGAATTTTGGACAAAGCTCACGAAAAAACCGAAAGAATAGTAAGAAAACACAAAAAACTCATAGACCATATCGCCACCGACCTTATCAAAAAAGAAACCCTAACAGGCGAAGAATTCAAAAAGTACTTCAGCAACACAAAAGTACCTAAAAAATCACAAACATGAAAAACTCAAGCATAAAAATCCACCCCCTCCCCCACGATGACAAAAAACCTCTTAAAAAAGAAGTCGGCCAGCTTTCCCTGGATATCTACCACACAGACAAAGAAATCGTAATCCTCGCCCCGATAGCGGGCGTTGAGAAGAAAGACATTTCAATTTCGGTAACAGATGACGTTTTGGTAATAAAAGGAGAAAGAGAGGCAAGAGAAAAAGTCACGGAAGAATCTTATTACACTCGCGAATGCTTCTGGGGAAATTTTGCGAGATCAATCGTTCTGCCACTCGAGGCAAACACAAAAAAAATCAATGCCGCGTTTGAAAAAAACGTTCTGGAAATCCGCATTCCCAAAGAAAAATTGGAACACACCAAGATCATCAAAATAAAAGCATGAAGATTCGCAAAGCAGTAATCCCGGCGGCAGGACTCGGAACACGGTTTTTCCCTATAACAAAATCCATCCCAAAAGAAATGCTCCCAATAGTCGACAAGCCCTGCATTCAATATTTAGTGGAGGAAGCGGTCGCAAGCGGAATTAAAGAAATAATAATCATCACCGGAAACGGGAAAAATTCAATAAAAGATTATTTCACTCCCGATAAAGCTTTAATAAAAGAGTTAAAAGAAAAAGGAAAATCGAATCTGGTTCGCGATCTTGAAAAAATCGAAAAAATGGCAAAAATCACCTTCGTAAAGCAAGACAAACCACTCGGCGACGGCCACGCGCTCCTCTGCGCCTCAGAGCAAATCGGAAACGAACCCTTCGCCGTCATGTTCGCTGATGACATTTACGACAGCCAAGTCCCGGCGCTCAAGCAACTCATTCAACAATACGAAAAAGTTAAGACCCCCATAATAAATCTCCTCAAAATAGACAAAAAAGACAGCAAAAAATACGGCATGATCGTCCCGGAAAAATCTAAAGGTCGCCTCCATCTCATAAAATCCCTCGTAGAAAAACCTACAAAAGCCCCATCAAATCTCGCAATCATCGGAAAATACATCGTCACAAAAGAACTCTTCGATAACCTAAAATCTGCAAACGGAAAAGAAAAAGGAGAACTCCGCCTCATCGACGGAATGATCCGCCACCTCAAAACATCCCCCATCCACGGCTACGAAATAAAAGGTCGCCGATTCGACGCAGGCGATAAAAAAGGCTATTTGGAAGCGGTAATCCATTTTGCCAAAAAAACAAAGCTTGATTAAAAATTAATTTTGGTATACAATACTTAGATTTAAAAAAAACAAAAACAAAAACAAAAATGATGGAAGACACAAAAACCCATCCTCTAATAGAGGAGGCCGACAAAAAGAAAAGCGAAGGAAAACACCTGGAAGCAATCAGGATTTGTGAAAAGCTTCTGATAAGTGATTTAAGTTGCACTGAGGCCTATGAAGAAATCGGAGACAACTACCTTAGCCTTAGAAAATACGACAAAGCGGAAAAAGCGCTAAGACAGGCTTTGAAATTAGATAGAAACAGCGCGAATGCAAATTACCTCCTTGGATTTGTTCATTCCTGCACAGGTAATTGGGATCAATCGGTAGAACTTCTCGAAACCGCTGATTCAGTTTACCCAAACCATCCGGAAATCCTAAGATGCCTCGGATGGAGCATGTATCATTACGGCCAAAAGAAAAGAGGAGTAATCCTACTTGAAAGATCTTTATTTTTAGCTCCAAACGATTCATTGATTCTAAATGATCTTGGAGTTTGCTACCTAAACGAAAAAGATTTCGACCGATCCGCTCAACTTTTCAAAAAAACCCTTCAGGTTGAACCGGACAACCAAAAAGCAAAAGAATGTCTCAACGCCGTCAAATTCTTCCAAAGAGAATTCGACAAATTGAAAAAAAAGAAAAAGTAAGAATTCCACAGTGACTATGATAGAATAGACTCATGAAGAAATTCCTCATAGTCTTAATTCTGATTGCGGTAATAATCGCCCTGTTTTTCTTACTTCGCGGTTGTGACGTAGATAAAAAATCTCAGGAAGAATCCGCCGAAGAACTCACGGAAGAAACATTTGATGTAGATATGTACAGAGATTCTTTCGTTTATGCCAATACGGAATTTACCTGCGAAATTGTCCAAAATCCGGATCTCGCCGACGACGAAGATGAAGTAAAACAAATTCTGGACGAGGCATATAAAAAATATGGATTCCCGACAGACGATGACGCGATGATGATTGAAATTCTCGATAAATATGAAAACGATAGTGAAATAATAGAGGAAATTAAGACAAATGTTTCTGAATGTAAACAATTATGAAAAAACTGGTTGAATGCATTCCAAATTTCAGTACAAGCA
>JAUVQE010000024.1 GCA_030598325.1 Nitrospirota bacterium
CCATCGATTGCTGTAAAGCTTCCTTTAAAGCATTTAGTTCATCATTGACTTCTATTCGTAAGGCCTGAAAAATCTTGGTTGCGGGATGAGTTTTAGACACCCTTCCCGATCTCTTTCTGGGCAATATCCCCTCCAGAAACTCCGCAAATTCAGTTGTTGAACTAAATTTTTTATCATCTCTTCGCTCACAAATCTTTCCTGCAGCCTTTCTTGCCATCTTTTCTTCTCCATATTCAAAGAAAATCCTAACTAAATCCTCTTCCTCATACGCATTAATCACCTTTTCTGCAGTCAAATCGGCTTGTGGATCAAATCTCATATCAAGTGGACCTTCTTTTAAAAAAGAAAAACCTCTCTGTGCATCATCCACATGCGGAGAAGACAGACCAAGATCAAACAAAATCGCGTCAACTTCTTCAATATTGCCATTTTGCCTTATCTCACAGTCGGTAACCCTACTTTTTAAGTAACGAAAGTTATCGTGAATGTAAATAATTTGTTTTTCATAGTCCTTTAGTCTCTTTTTCGCCTCATCCAAGTTTCTTTCATCCTGCTCAAACACTATCAACTTCCCGTTTTCACCTATCCTCTGCAAAATATCAAGAGAATGTCCCCCAAGTCCAAGTGTCGCGTCCACCACCATATCTCCATCTTTCAATTCCAGATATTTTTGAACATCACTTTTTAAAACCGATACATGCTCCATTCAGCTCTAAATAAAGAAAATTTCCAACTCCATCCTTCCGAATGTTCAAAACTTGTGCGCAAATCGTGTACAACTTTTTTACACTAAACTTACCTCTAAAACTAAGGTAAAACCCCATTTCAGTCAACAACATAAAAACAAAAAAGTTCAAAAAAACTAGTCAAGCCACCCTCAAAACCCATAACTATCAGCTATGTATAAACAAAAACCAAGCTTTAAGTTTTTACATAGATAGATTTCACAGTTATAGTATAACTTTTTTGCACACAATGCGAGCGCACGGCGCGAAGGCGAGCAAGGTTAAAAATCTGGCTCTGCCAGTTTTGAGCCGAAGCGAGCTATATAAATAAAAAAATCTCTTTACCTCGCAAAAAATAAAGAGTTAAATTAGACCTATGGCATCAGAACTAATAGTCTTTTTTACAGCTATGGCTCCCTTCCTGGAGCTCAAACTGGCAATTCCGGTCGGAATGGGCTTTGGACTTTCCACAACAACAATTTTTTTATTTGCTGTTCCGGGAGCAATCCTACCGGGAGCAATAATGCTGGCCCTAATCAAACCAATTTCAAGATTTTTACGAGAAAGATCGGAATCCATGGACAAATTCTTCGAAAAACTATTCAGCAAAACGAGAAAAGAGCACACAAAAAGATTCAACAGATATGGGGCAATACTCCTAATAATACTAATAGCCACTCCTCTTCCCGGAAGTGGAACCAGTGTAGCCGCATTAATCTCATTCGTATTTGGTGTCGACTACTGGAAAAGTATAACTTTAATGCTAATAGGAACAATCATTGGAGCAATGCTGCTAACCGCGGGTTTTGGCTCAATCTTCAAAATTCTAGACATCTTCACATAAATCAATATCCCCCTGACGAAGTACTTGAACATTATCCCCTTCCACTTTCGCCACAGTTGAAGGCTTATTTCCGGAAATCTCACCCCCATCCACAATCAAATCCACACCATCAAGCGCAAAAGACATATATAAAGGCTTTTTCCCCGACTTATTCGCACTCGTAGTGGTAACAGGACCACCAAATTCACGAACCATCCGCGTACTAAATTCATCCGAAGAATACCTAATAGCAACAAAATCCTCACCTTCATTAAAAAACCCGGACAAAACCTTCCCACGAGGAACAACAATAGACAAAGCTCCGGGCCAGTATTTCCGTGCAACCTCTTCAGCTTTCTCCGAAAAAACCCCATATTCAACAGCCATTCCAAACCCATCAACCAAAATACTCAAAGGCTTATCCGCATCACGCCCTTTCAACCGATACAATTTCCGCAGAGCCTCTTCATTCCGCACATCCACAGCCAACCCGTAACAAGTCTCAGTCGGATGCATCACAACTCCCCCGCTCCGCAATACCTCAACAGCCCGCGAAACCGCATTTCTATCATTAATATTAATCTTTTCCATATCCCCTATATACATTATACTGCCAACGAAAATCAATAACCCAAAAAAAATGAAACCAAAAGTTGCAATAAACGGCTTCGGAAGAATAGGCCGACAGGTTTTCCGCATAAATCTCGAAAAAGATTACTTTGATGTCGTTGCCATAAACGACTTATCGGACGCAAAAACAATGGCACACATGCTCAAATACGATTCAAACTACGGAACTCTACCTCACGAAGTAGAGGCGAAAGGAGATGACATAGTTGTAGACGGCAAAAAATACGACGTTCACACACAAAGAGATCCGGAAGCACTACCCTGGAAAGAACACGACGTGGACATAGTAATAGAAGCAACAGGAGTATTCCGAACACGGGAAGGAGCCACAAAACACCTAACAGCGGGAGCTAAAAGAGTAATATTAACCGCACCCGGAAAAGACGAAATCGACTTCACAACAGTTCTCGGAGTAAATCATCAGGACTACGACCCCGAAAAACACAAAATCATCTCAACCGCTTCCTGCACCACAAACTGCCTCGCGCCAATAGCAAAAGTCCTAAACGACAACTTTGGAATCGAAAAAGGCCTGATGACTACAATCCACGCCTACACTTCAAGCCAAAAAATCCTGGACATGTCAGACAAAGACCTGCGACGAGCCCGCGCCGCCGGATTATCACTCATCCCAACAACCACAGGTGCGGCAAAAGCAGTCGCACTCGTTCTTCCCGAACTTAAAGGCAAACTTAACGGAATGGCAATCCGTGTCCCAACCCCGACAGTTTCACTCGTAGACCTGACATTCGTATCCGGAAAATCAACTTCAGAAGAAGAAGTAAACTCAGCCTTGAAAGCCGCGGCGGACGGACCAATGAAAGGATATCTCGCATACAGCGAAAAACCACTCGTCTCAATCGACTACAAAGGCGATCCGCACTCATCAAGCGTAGACGGCCTCTCCACCGAAGTAATAGACGGCAATCTGGTCAAAGTCCTCTCGTGGTACGACAACGAATGGGGATATTCCGCGAGAATCGTGGATTTGGTGAAAATGATTGGAGATAAGGCTTGAATGTGAACCGCTTGAACTCTCAAAATTAGCACTGTATAATGCCTAGTGCTAATTTCATGCGAGCGCACGACGCGAGCTTATCAAAAACAAATGTCCGAAGAACGCAAAAAAAGAGTATTACAGGCAATCATAAAGCACTTCGTTGAAACCGCCGAACCGGTGGGATCCAACACCATACTTGTTAGCTACCAATTCCACGTATCTCCTGCCACCATCAGAAACGACATGATGTCACTAGAAAACGAAGGGTTTATTTTCCAACCCCATACCTCAGCGGGAAGAATCCCAACCGACAAAGGCTACAGAGTATTCGTCGATGAAATGGCAGATTACGAAAAAGCCCGAAAAGAAGCACAAAAAGCCCTCACGACCATAAGAGAAGAACACAAAACCCAAAAAATAAGAGAACAACTTCATGATGTAGTTTCATTACTCGCAAGAGCCACAAGCTTAGTCAGCTTCGCGACAACTCCGGACAATCCGCGAACATTTTTCCTCGGAATGTCCAACGTACTACGACAACCGGAATTCGCCCAAAACTCAATAAGAGCATGCGAAGTCATGGAAGTCCTCGAAAGAAGCGACAATTTCGTAAAAACACTATCCGAGCTAAAAATTACAGATAAAGTAAGAGCTTTTATCGGAGAAGAAAACATTCTCCCTCAAACCCAAAGTTGTAGTATAATCGTAACCAAATACGAGAAAGAAGGTTTTGAAGGATATGTTGGAATACTCGGACCAAAACGAATGCGCTACGCATTCAATATCGTAATGGTGGAAGAAATTAAAAAATTACTCGAATGACACCCAAAAAAAAGCAAAAAACAGCAAAATCAGACAAAACCAATGAGGAATTACAACGCGTAACCGAAACAGCAAAACGCGCAATAGCCGACCTGCAAAACCTAAAACGACGACAGGAAGAGGAAAAAATCCATTGGATCAAAATGGCAAACGCCGATCTGATGAAGCGTATCCTCCCAATCCTCGACAATCTCGATCTCGCCAAAAAACACATGCCAGAAGGCGCGGAAGGTTGGTACAAAGGCATCGAAATGTCCATAAACCAGCTCCAACAAACAATGCTGGACGCCGGCCTCACTCCCCTGGAAACCGTCGGACAACCTTTCGATCCGGAAAAGCACGAAGCAATCACTCAAGGTCCGGGAGAAAAGGACACTATCACCGAAGAATTCGAAAAAGGATACAAACTGGGAGATTACATCATTCGCCACGCCAAAGTAAAAGTAGGTGATGGCAGCCAGTAGCGAAGCAGACGGCTCGCGAGCTAAGGCGAGCGTAGCATGACCCGCCAGAGGCGGGGAAATACCTTATCCCACAAAATAACCCTTGACCCACTCAAATTAGCACTCTATAATACCGAGTGCTAAAAATTTAACTAAAAAAATCATGTCTAAAATCATAGGAATCGACCTGGGAACCACTAACTGCTGTATGGCGGTAATGGAAGGAGGCGAAGCAACCGTTATGCCAAACGCAGAAGGTGCTCGCACCACCCCATCCGTAGTCGCAATCAAAGACGGCGAACGTCGTGTAGGTGTAGCCGCGAAAAATCAAGCCGCGACCAACCCGGAAAACACAATTTATTCAACAAAAAGATTCATCGGTCGACAATTCAGCGAATCCGAAAAAGATATCAAAAAAGTAAGCTATAAATGTGTAAAAGGAAAAAGCGGAGAAGTGGAAATAATACTCGATGGCAAACAAAGACGACCCGCGGAAATTTCAGCAATGATTCTACAAAAACTCAAAGCAGACGCAGAAGCTTATCTCGGTCACGAAGTTAAAGAAGCGGTAATCACAGTTCCCGCCTACTTCAACGATTCGCAAAGACAAGCCACAAAAGACGCCGGAAAAATCGCCGGTCTTGAAGTAAAAAGAATCATAAACGAACCGACAGCAGCGGCCCTCGCATACGGAGTAGACAAAAAAGGAGGCGACAAAAAAGTAGCGGTCTTCGATTTCGGTGGAGGAACCTTTGACATTTCTATTCTTGAACTTGGAGAAGGAGTGTTCCAGGTAAAAGCCACAAACGGAAACACACAGCTCGGAGGTGACGATATGGATCAACTCGTAATGCAATGGATCATCGACGAATTCAAAAAAGAACAGGGAATAGATGTATCAGAAGACAAACTGGCTATCCAAAGAATCAAAGAAGCCGCGGAAAAAGCCAAAATCGAGCTTTCAAGCCTGCACGAAACAACCATTTCACTCCCCTACCTAACAGTCGGCAAAGAAGGCCCAAAAAACTTCGAAATAAAACTTTCACGATCAAAATTCGAAGATTTAATAGCGGATTTAATCGAACAAACGGTCGAACCATGCCGAAACGCCATGAAAGATTCAAAAATATTCGAATCAGACCTCGACGAAGTAATCCTTGTTGGAGGAGCGACAAGAATTCCGGCAGTTCAGGAAAAAGTTAAGGAAATATTCGGAAAAGACCCACACCAGGGACTAAACCCGGACGAAGTCGTAGCAATAGGAGCCGCGCTACAAGGAGGAATTCTATCCGGAGATGAAACCGTAAAAGACATCTTGCTCGTGGACGTAACTCCACTATCGCTTGGAATCGAAACTTTGGGAGGAGTAAACACAGTTTTGATTGAACGAAACACAGCCATCCCAACATCAAAATCCCAAATCTTTTCAACAGCCGCAGACAATCAACCCGCGGTAGAAGTTCATGTATCTCAAGGCGAAAGATCAATGGCCGCCGACAACAAATCACTTGGAAAATTCGTACTGGAAGGAATACCACCGGCCCCACGAGGAGTTCCGCAGGTCGAAGTAACATTCGACATTGATTCAAACGGAATCTTAAATGTTAAAGCTGTAGACAAAGCCACAAACAAAGAACAACACATCACAATTTCAGGAAGTTCAAATATGACCGACGACGATGTTGAGAAAATGAAAAAAGAAGCCGAAGAATTCGCGGAAGAAGACAAATCCAAAAAAGAAGGAATCGAACTTCGAAACAAAGCGGAATCATTGGTTTTCCAATCAGAAAAAACATTGAAAGACGCCGGCGACAAAGTAAAAGACGAAACCAAGAAACCAATCCAGGAAAAAATCGACGAACTCAAAAAGACCCTGGAAAACAAAGACGCCACCGTAGACGAAATCAGCAAAGGCTACGAAGAATTAAGTAGCGAAATCCAAAAAGTCAGCGCAGAATTATATAAAGCCGCCGAAGGCGACAAAGCTGGCAAGACCGGCGATGCCAACGATGCCGGAAAAGAAGACGACGGCACAAAAGTCTACAAAAAAGGCGAGAAGCCCGATAGCGACAAAAAAGAAGACGTAGTCGAAGCGGAAGTTGTTGATGAAAAGGAGAAAAAGGGGAAGAAGTAATTGATTTTGCAAACCCTATCTCTACATATACTGCGGATTGAAAGAAATTAAATGTAATATTACTCGGGCATTCTCGTAGGTCTAACTCACGATGCTCGCGCTTCATCGTAAGTTGACGCCTGCTCTATTGTAAACAAATGTATGTAAAGAGACCGCTTCCACCACCTGACAAACCAGCCCAGAAGCAACAAATTAAGCAAACTCCGAATATGTAGTTTCGTTTTTTTCGCAGAACATTCTGCTGAAAAGAAAGCAATTGAACTCTCTCCAGCTTCTCTGCATAGTATCCTGTTGAAAGAATCCAACAAACAATACCGATGATGCCAGGAACAACGATATCAATTATCTGTAAGTTCTCAACTGTTATCAAGGAATCTTCTCCTTCCGCGCGAGTTTCAAAGAGCAGGCGTTAGTATCGAACGAACACCTACACTTTTTGATTGTGATGTTCGTTATCCAACTAACATTTGAAATTTAACATCATATTAAAAAATTGTCTATTTTGAGCATTACGCCCTCGCAATTCTACATTTAACAGGTGTATGTTCGGCTCATTTCGCATTCGCTCATTCGCCCATATTTGGCAGTGCTATCACTTCGTGATATTTTAGCACTGGCAAACATCGTATGAGTCTCTGCCATTGGATGAAATAAATATTTTTGTGGAAAAATTGTGTAAAATTATTTGGTCTTTAAGGCTTATTTCTCATATTTACCACTCAACGGAGAAGTGATTTGTCCACGAACAAGTCGAGCTAAACCACCTATTGTACTAATTGTAGAACCTTCCACATAGCAAGTCTTATGACACATCTCTACGCATCTCGTTCTTGTGTCCAAAATTCCATGCTCAACTTCAAATTTGGCTCGCCCGAACTCTAAAGCTTTATTTAAGCCACCAACTTTAAACAGATTAACAGGTTCATATCCGTTTGAGAGTGCGGGACAAGGAATTACCACATCTCCATTCGGATAAACTCCTGGAACCACATGTGGAGTGCAGGAAAATGGTTCAAAATCACGGATTATTTCAAGATACACGCGACTTGACGCAATCAAACCATTTTGAGAAAGCAACCAATTTATCAAAGCCTGATATTCAGGGTTGCCTATCAATCTATCATCAGGCTTTCCTCCTTCCAAAATTGCGGGAGTAACATTTAGTTGTATTCCAAGTTCACTACAAAATTCAGCAATTCCGTAGACATCCTCAATATTGTCACCAGTTATTACACAGTTTATTGTCATTTGTACTGTTAAGTCGTCACGCTCACTTGCATATCTTTTAATGTTTTCCAATGCCTGCACTCCCCATTTTGGAGTTACACCATAAACCGATGCGATTTTTGCAGGATCAACCGAATGGAGGCTCACCACCAATAAATTCGCATTCCTTAAAATTTCAGGCTTAAACAAAAGCCCATTTGTATTTACGCCGATAGTATCAAATCCCAAATCAACGCTCTCCTCCAACATTCTTTCAAAATCGGGATAAACCGCAGGTTCGCCTCCAAGAAAATAAACATTTGGAACATCTTTACGCAATTCTCTTAATACTGCCAAACGTCTTTCAAGTCCAACATCTCCGTTATATTTACCTTTACTGTCACCATAGACGTTTTCACCCTGACTGCAAAAATCGCATTTGGCATTACAATTAAAAGTTAAGTAAAAGGCTGCAACCAAAGGTCTTTTTTCTTTTTCAGGGCGAGCCAAATTTGATAGAAATCTGCCAACCGTTTCCGGTGAAGGCAAACGTTTTCCTAAAACTTCCATGTATATAAGATACGAGAAACAAGCATTTTTTTCAAAAAGAAAGACCAAATAACATCACACAACAGGGTATATGCGGTTCACTCAGTCGCTTCGCTCCTTCGCTCACCCATACTGTCTGGCGGTAGATCGCTTCGCGATATATTATACCGCCAGACATCATCGCCTGTATTCAACCATTGGACGAAATAAATATTTTTGTGGTAAAGCCTTGACATAAAGAGTGTTTTTTATTTAAAATAACCCCTTTAATTACTATTACGAAAACAGCTACACCAAATTTAGACCGTGCATTTAATCAAAAAATATGAATCTGGAAAAAAACACAACGGAATCTCCTTCCCAAGAATCACTTCCACACAAAGAACAACAGTGGATTGAAAGAAGTGTAAAACAGGGAAAAGAACTATTTTATTATGCAGAAAATCAGACAAGCAAATGCTGGTATTTCATCCCATTACAGCATTATAGAGAAGCCGTAACGGAAGCAATAACCAAGGTCCTAACAGGCAGAAACTTTCAAACAGGCAAAGAAGCACCGCCAGAAAATAGAAATCTTATACAACCTGCTGTTGATTATGTAATGCAATTAAGTGACCCTGACAAAATTACTGCTTATGACGCACTCGTAGACGAGTTCAATACCGTTGTAGATAAGTGCAAAGCAAAGACTAATTATCAGGATGTACATAAACTTGAAAAAAGATTAAGGAAATTATTCAAATAATAAAAGTATTTCTCTGTTCGCTCCTAAAGTCGCTCCCCCCAAAAAAACCCCATTAAAGCCGATAACTTTCCTTTGCCTTATCTACTCTGAATTGATAAAATGAAAATGTTTAAAATTTTACCATGAAAATAAAACAATTTACTGTTTACATTGAACAAGATGAGGATGGAATGTTTATAGGTTCTATCCCCGCAATACCTAGCTGCCATGCAGAAGGAAAAACACAGGCTGGAATGATGAAAAACCTGGCAGAAGTACTAAAGCTATGTCTTAGAAATGTGAATAAGAAAGAGGTAATGCGAACAAAATTTATTGGCATTCAAAATTTAGAATTCTCAAATGCCTAAACTTATTCCAATAAAACCAAAAAAGCTTATCAAGATACTTGTAGATCTCGGTTTTTCTGAGAGAGATGCGGAAGGATCGCATGTGTTTTTTCGGCATAAAGATGGACGAACAACAGTAGTCCCAATTCACAATCGAGAATTAAGTAAGGGACTGCTTAGAAAAATTTTAAGCAACATTCAATTATCAATTGAGGAATACGAAAAATTAAGAAAATAATCTCCACCAAAAACCCCATTTTCCCTTGCAATCCCACCCCTTTCTGCTAAGCTTTCAACCGAACTTTCGTTTTTTCTTATGTTTACGGTTAAATGTGCACAGTTTAATTATTCAAATATAGTATAAAGACAGGTTCGCTTATTTAATTTTTATACAAAAATTGTATGGCTAAGAAACTATTCGTCGGTAATATCGACTGGGGGACAACAGATGAGGATTTGCAGGAACTATTCACCAAATATGGTGAAATAGAAGAATGCGTAATCATCAAAGACAAATTTTCAAACCGTTCAAAAGGATTTGGATTCGTTACATTTATAAACGATGACGACGCTGACAAAGCTGTCGAAGAGCTGAACGACTACGAACTAAAAGAAAGAAAATTGGTCGTAAACGAAGCTCGTCCAAAAAAAGAATTCTAATTTAGACCTTAGAAAACTTAACAAAAGACAGAATGTGTGCGATTCTGTTTTTTGTTGGGCAAACATAAGCACAATTATGATTTCACTGGATCTCACAAACGGGCTCCCGGAAGAGGAACTTTTTGAAGAAGCAAACAAACTCGAAGTGTTCTTGGAGCTTATCCATAAAAGAGAACAAGGCTTTTATAAAGTCATAGATGACAACGAAACAGTCGAAAAAATCAATAAATTCGCGAAATCAGCGGAAGGGAAATTCGACAACATTGTAGTTTGTGGAATCGGTGGCTCGGCTCTCGGCACAATATGCCTGAAACAAAGCCTGACACACTTATTCAAAAGCCAATCCCCTTCTCTTCACGTACTGGATAACATCGATCCAGTACTTATAAAAGAGCTCGAAGACGTTATCGATTACTCAAAAACCTTATTCATCGTAATTACAAAATCCGGAGAAACCATAGAAACAACCAGTCAGTACGACTATTTCAGCAAAAAATTAAAGGAAAAAAATCTTGACCTCAAAAGTCACCTCGTCGTAATCACAAGCCAACAAGAAAATCCGATCAGAGAAGAAGCAAAAAAAGAAAATCTCACAATATTCGACATTCCACAAAACGTAGGTGGAAGATTTTCAGTATTAACAGCAGTCGGACTGCTCCCCGCAAAATTAATCGGAATAAATATTGAAAAACTGCTCGAAGGAGCCAAAACAATGCGAGATAGCTTCCTCAGCACAAAAGCGGAAGATAATTTTCCATTCCAACTCGCCGCGACCCAATTTCTCCTCAGCCAAAAAGGAAAAACAATAAACGTGATAATGCCCTATTCCCAAAAACTGATCAAATTCGCGGACTGGACAGCCCAACTCATCGCAGAATCAACAGGAAAAGACGGAAAAGGAATCACCCCGATAAAAGCACTCGGCGTAACCGATCAACATTCCCAATTACAACTTTACGCAGACGGCCCGAACGACAAATTAATAATTTTCATCGAAGTAAAAGATCCACACAAAACAACTTTCGGACAACTGATGCAAATAGAGAAAACCGCCACTGCAGAATCATTAATAAAAAAAAGTAGACCAAATATTACAATTCTAGTAAACTCCGTAACCGAAGAGTCCTTAGGGCAACTTTTTCTACTCTTCGAAGGAGCAACGGCATTCCTGGGCGAATTCTTCCAAATAAACGCTTTCGACCAACCCGGCGTTGAGCTCTCAAAAAAACTTACAAAAGAAGCTTTACTCAAATAAAATGTTCACCAACCTCCCAGAAATCGGCAAGCCACTCGACCAGGAACACGTCGATTTTCTCAAAACTTTCACAAAATCCTGCAGAAGGTCGATTCTACAAATGACCACAAACGCGCAAAGCGGCCATCCGGGCGGATCACTCTCCTCAATCGACTATCTGGCAGAAATTTACGCGTACATAATCAGCCAAACCGGAGAAAACGTCGTCGTTTCACACGGCCACATCTCCCCCGCCGTCTACAGCGTACTCGCGGAACTCGGCTACATTGACAAAGAAGACGTCCTACAAAATTTTCGAAAAATCGACACAAAATACGAAGGTCATATCACAAGACACGTTGATGGAGTTGTTTACGGAACAGGCCCACTCGGCGCGGGAGTATCAGCGGGATCGGCATTCGCGCTGGCGGAAAAACTCCGCGGAACAGACAAAAAAGTATTTACACTTATGGGAGATGGCGAAACACAGGAAGGCCAGGTTCACGAAATGATCCATTTCTCAAAACACTACAAGCTCGACAACCTGATCTTGTTCATCGACTACAACAAAGTCCAATTAACAGCAAGCATTAAAGAAATACTGGACATAGACATCAAAAAAACATTCGAAGCGGGCCACTGGCACGTAATCGAAATTGATGGCCACAATTTTGAAGAAATTTGGGACGCAATCGGTAAAGCTTACGAGAAAAAAGACAAACCGGTTGTCATAATCGGCAACACAATAATGGGGAAAGGTGTTGATTTTATGGAAACGGACGGAGCCCAACTCAAATCCGACTGGCATGGCAAGCCTCCAAAAGAAGAAGAGGCATCTCCACACATCGAAAACCTAAAACTTACCGAGGAAGAAGAAAAAGAGATGGCCGAATTCCGAAAACTCATCAAATGGAAACCAAAACCGGCCAATTTCCCTCCCCTACTCGAAAAAATGGAAATAAATACGGGCACACCGATAACATACCAAGCGGGCGAAACAGTCCCATGCCGGAAGGCGTATGGGAAAGCGCTCCTCGACCTGGCAAAATCAAACCCAAACGTTCTAGCGCTCACAGCGGATGTAAATCCATCAGTTATGACAAGCTACGTCGCCAATGAACTCCGCGACCAATATATAGAATGCGGAATTGCGGAACAACACATGGTAACGGTGGCGGGCGGACTTTCCCTCACCGATTTCGTACCATTCACCTCAACATACGCGGTATTCATGTCCAGCAGAGCAAAAGACCAAGCCCGCCTCAACGATATAAACTACACAAACGTAAAAATGGTTGCCACTCACGGCGGTCTGTCGGTTGGCGAAGACGGCCCAACACACCAGGCAATCGATGACGCGGGATCATTTCTCGGAATGTTCAACACAATGGTAATAGAACCAGCCGACGCAAACCATACGGACAAAATCATCAGATATATCGCTTCCCACTATGGAAATTTCTACGTACGAATGGGTCGACACGGTCTTCCGATTATCACAAAAGAAGACGGCACAATTTTTTACGACGAAAATTACAAATATGAATACGGAAAATGCGATCTCATCCGTGAAGGGCAAGATCTAACCATAGCCGCGACGGGAACCATGGTTTCACACTCCCTTGAAGCGGTAAAAATCCTAAAAGAAAAAGGCATTTCCGCGGAACTCATCGTCGTTTCCTCTATTAAAAAATTCGATGAAACCCTCACAAACTCAATCAAAAAAACCAAAAAAGTAATAACCGTTGAAGATCACAACACGTTATCCGGCCTTGGCGGACAACTCGCGCGACATATTCAAAAAGAAAATCTCAATGAAATCCAAATCATCAAAATGATAGGTGTCGAAAAATACCAACTTTCCGGAAAAGCATCCGAACTCTACGCCAAAAACGGCATGGATCCGGAATCGATCGCCGGATGTGCAACGAAATAAAACATCTCACCCCAAATTACCTATGAAAAAAATGAAATCCATGAAAGAAGAGTTGAAAAAACACGATTTCCGCGTAGCCATTTTCGGATCGGCCAGACTCCAAAAAAACGACAAAGTCTATAAACAAGTTTTCGAACTAGCCAAAGAAATCGGAAAACACAAATTCGATGTTGTAACAGGCGGAGGCCCCGGACTAATGGAAGCCGCGAACGCGGGCCACGAAGAAGGAGATAAAGGTGAAAAAGCGGATTCAATAGGCCTTGTCATAAAACTCCCCTGGGAAAGCAGTGGAAATAAACACTTGGAAATAAAGAAAGAGTTTGCCCGATTCTCAAAACGCCTGGATACATTCATGGCATTATCAAAAGTCGCGATCATAATGCCGGGAGGAATCGGAACATGCCTGGAATTATTCTACGCATGGCAACTTGTCCAAGTAAGACATATAAAAACTATTCCCTTAATTCTGGTCGGAAAAATGTGGGAAGAGCTCATCAAATGGGTAAAAAAATATCCATTAAAAAAAGGCCTGATCAGTAAAAAAGATCTCGACAATATCCACATTGCAAAAGACAACAAAACCGCGATAAGGATAATTCTAAAAACATATAAGGATTTCAGACCAAACAAGAAATAACATGGCCACAACCACAAGCATAAACAAAGGCATCACCATAAAATTCAAAGATCAACCTTATATCGTAATAAGTACACAATTTGAGAACCCGGGAAAAGGAGCCGCATTCACAAGATCCAAAATGAAAAACCTGAAAACGGGACAAGTTCTGGAAAATACTTTCAAATCCGGAGAAAATGTCGAACTCCTCGATACAATCCGCAAAAAATGCCAGTTCCTCTATCGAGACGGGGGCGAATTTCATTTCATGGACAATGAAACATATGACCAATTCGTGCTCCAAAAAGACGCCATCGGAAATGACGTCAAATTCCTACTCGACGGAACCGACGTCCACGTCCTACACATTGAAGGAAACCCCGTTTCAATCCAACTCCCCCCAAAAATGAATTTCAAAATAACAAAAACAACTCCGGGAGTAAAAGGAGACACAGCTACAGGAGGAACCAAAGACGCAGAAATTGAAACCGGA
>JAUVQE010000004.1 GCA_030598325.1 Nitrospirota bacterium
CCCTTTTACTCTTGGCCTGACCAGTACGTTTTTATCTCCCAGGTCATCATCTTCCGCCACTTTTGCGATGAAAGTTATTGTTCCGATTTCACCCGGAGCAACTTCATCATTTATGATTTCAGCGTCCTCTATTTTTAGATCCAATTCCCTTAAAAGGTCTATCGTCATGTCTGATTTCTTCCATGTTTCCTGTCCAAGGTTTCGTATTTTCACGATTATCAGGTATTTCTTTCCTCTTTCCCATTTTGATGCCGCTGTTGTGCTTACATGTTCGGCTTCATATAAATCTCCGTAAACTGTTGTTTCAAAATACATCCCGGAGTCCGCCATCCATGTTTCGTCCCCCACTATCGGTGTAAAATATTCTTTATAGTATCCGGCTTCATCGGGAGCTTTCAGTTTAATTTCGAAAGTTCCTGTTTCTCCGGGGGCGACCTCATCATCAACAAGATATCCGATTTTTGTCGGATCGGAGACGTTAAAAGGGCTTTTCCTATCCCGTTCGTGATCGGTTGCCAGGGTTACCGTGAAGTCTCCCGTTTTTTTCCATGTCACATTTCCCTTATTTTTCAATTTTACCCAGCCTGTGAATTCTTCTCCTTTTTCCATGGCTTTTTCCGGAAGTTTTGAGCTTATATATTCATATTTATAATCAGATTGCTGGACTGCTATCGGGATTATTATCGGATCTTTCAAATAAGTGGTTCCGTTTATTACGGGGTAGACCTTCATATATATGATTTCTCCTTTTTTACCTCCTTTTATTTCAAGTTTGAATGTTCCTTTTTCTCCGGGTTCAACCAAGCCTTCTTTCATTGATGCCGAGACAATCGTGGTCTTGTTTGGGAATGAAATTATTCCTTCAAATGCCGGATCTTTATTAATAACCAGCATTGTTTTGTTATTCCAGTCTTTGTTTCCTATATTTTCAAGTTTGAATGTCAGAATAGCGGTTTCATTCGGTTTTAATTCTTTATAATAAATTTCCGACCTATCCTGATAATCATAATCTTTCACGTATTTTGTTTTTTCCTCCGAATAAGACGCCGCGATTGCCCTGATTATCGGGAATTTTTCATATAGAAACGCGCCCGGACAACTGGTGCTCCCAATATCTTTGTGCCCAAAAATATTTGGCATATTCTGTCCTCTAAATACACTGTAACCCTCCGGATCTATATCATGAATTTTCGTTTTTATTGAAATGAGCTTTCCCAAAGCTTTTGTCACCTTTTCCGGAACTTCGTTATACTCATAATTACCAAGCACCGAAATACCGATGGACCCAGTATTCCCAATTCCCGCATGCGCGCCAATCACGCCTTCCCCTCCATAGCGCCCTTCATAAATATTGCCTTTTGTGTCGATAATATAGTTGTATCCTATATCTCCCCATCCTCTTGTCACGGCATGGTAATAGTATATGTCACGGATTGCCTGCTCCGGATCATCGAGATTTTTTGTGGTCGCGGTGTGGTGAATTACTACTTTTTTTACTTCTTCCGGATATTGAAGTGGCCATTTGTATTTGTCCCCATCTTCGTCTTCTTCCACAACGCGTGAATATTTAAGCTCGTCTTTGAATTGTTCATAAACGGAATCATCGATTTCTACAAGTACCGGATCCACAGAGTTGTTTGAAAGATATCTGAGGGATTCGTTCGCTCCCCATTCTCTTCTGGAAACGATGCCGGCTGGATCGTTTGATGATGTCAGCGCGATGTAAGTTGCGGTTGAAAGGGGTCTGATCGCGGAGAATTTTGGTTGGGGCGGAGGGTCGAGGTCGAGGGTTTCCGCTGTATTGATGAATGTAAGGTCTATATTTTTTACTGTCGGACTGTTTGTGCCATCACCATAGAGAATAAATCTGTACTGCATTGCGGTGGCGGGATTGCTTGCCGCCATCGCGTATTTTTTTTGAATATCTATCGCGTCCTCCTCTTCTTCCGTTTTTATCCAGTCTGTCCATTCTCCATCTTCTTTGAATTTTACTTCCAGTTCCACTTTTGTACCTTCCGGTGTGGTTTCCTCCCATGATCCCCCTATTGATGTAAATTCAAATCCAGCTGTTTCCTCGTTTGAGAGGAAAATATCCATGGTTTTGTACGGAGCGACCAGCATTGGCTGGTAAGACGCCGTCTTGGAATCTATTTTGAAATTGAGTTCCTGATGGATAGTCAGTACCTGGGTTTGGGCTTCCGGTTGTGCTTCGGGTCGGGCTTGAGATTGCGCGAATAAGACCAACGCTACTGTCGCGAATCCCAGAATTATTCCTATTGCGGTTTTCTTTGGGTTTTTCATGTATTTATATACGTTTTAGTCTGGGTATTGTATCATTTTTCCGCTTGTTTATCAATAATGCGGGGGTTGCGTAGCTGCAGGAATTGTGGGGGAATAAAGTTTGAAAAATACAGTTTTTTCTTTACAAATTTCTATGTCCCCGTTATAGTCCTCTCCGGTAACTTTATTGAGCTCGCATCCGCTCGCGTTATGCTCGCCTTAGCTCGCAGGCGCAACGCTGTCTCGACCCTGCGGGTGCCCGAGAGCTGACTCTGCGAGCCTTCGCTTATGCGTTTTATGTTCATTTTTCATTCGGGGCTAACCGGCTTCAAATATAATTCTTTTTATGGAAGTCTCTTATAATCTTCGTTATCAAAAATCCAGTTTTTCGAATAAGGTTCTCCTCGATAAAGAGGGTGAGGTTATTGTGTACGCAAAGGGCTTTCGGCTGAAAGGGAAGGGAGCCGCCGACAAAGGTGAGCTTATAAATTTTTCTGAGATTAAGGAGTTTTATTATAGAGATAGTAAAATATTTTTTATTACTTTTTCGAAGGAAAAATATGTTTTGCTTGAGGCAAGTACCTTATTTGATCAGCTTTTGCTGGATTTGTATAAAGCTCGAAATGAATTTTTGATAGACGCGCTTTTCATGAAACGTGGGAGGCTGAAGGCTGAATTTGAAGGTGATTTCCAGAGATTGAGTAAGTTTGGGAAGATGATAAATAAGGGCCATGCGAAATTGAAACTATTTGAGAAAAGTCTTGTTGTTGCTCCTGAGAACCAGGATGCGTTTGCTATTCACTATGATTTTGTGAATTTCCATGAGTTTGACGATATGGAATATGTTCTGAAAGTTGTGATGGATGATGGTTTGACTATTCTTTTTTCCAAGCTCGGCAATGATTTTGAATTTTTCCAGGAGAAAATGACCGAGATGTTGGGTGGTATGTATGAAGGGCTTGTGAATAATGTTCTTAAGGAGGTTTTTCCGGAATTTCATGCGGAAACTTTGTTGAAATTGGCATATAAGATGAAAGGTGGAAAGGCCGTTTGTCTGAAAGATATTCAGAAAATGGATAAAGAACTTGCGGTGGCTGTGGATGGATATATTTTTGAAAATGAGGATTTTGTGAGCAAAACCAAAATGCTGCGTGAATTGGTGGATGAATATGGTGTTTTTTATGGAATCGCCCAGGATAGGGCGGTTAAGGATAATTTTATTAAATGGGTAATGTTTGCTATTCCCGAGAAGAATGTTGTCGCTTTCAGTATTCTTCCGAGATGGGAACAGGGAGGGAGCGTTGATGTGGATTCCGCGAAAGTTCAGGCTTTTGATACTTTTTTCTTTAAGATAATAATGGAAAAAGGAACTCCCGCTGAAAAAGTCGAAGATAAGATCCGTGAGATTGACCAGGCTCTGGTGACGCTGGATTTTGTGAAAGACCCCTGTTATATGGATAAGAGGGAATTGCGGCATTCTCCGTATCAGTATGCGATCCGAAAATTGCCTTTTTTGAGGATTTTGAGAAAATCTTATATTGGAAAAGTCAGCGCTGTTGATGAAAAAGAATGGAAAAAACAGGTTAAAGATATTTTCAGGTCAGCTGAATTGAAATAAAGTTTTTTTTGTGTAATATGTGGCTGATTAAATTTTAATTTTTATATTATGGCTGAAATGGAATTTACCGATGACAATTTCGATGAAGAGGTTTTGAGATCCGATCTGCCGGTTTTGGTGGACTTTTTTGCGGAATGGTGCGGACCCTGCAAAATGCTCGCGCCGATTATCGATGAATTGGCCGGAGAATATGAAGGGAAAGTAAAAATTGGAAAATTGGATATTGACGCAAACCCCAAAACAGCTGAAAAATATGGGGTTCAAAGTATTCCAACATTAATTTTATTCAAAGGTAAGGAGGCCGGTGATAAAATGATGGGATTCCAAAGTAAAGAAGCTCTGAAGGCGAAGCTGGATGAGCTTTAGGAGTCGCTTGGTGTCTGGTACTTGGGGCTAGTGCTTTTTCGCTTGCGCCAGAGCCATTTCGTCCACCTTATTATTGTAGTGATTGTCGGCGTGGGCTTTTACCCAAACCCATTCAATGTTCAGCCAGGCGCGAACTTTGTCCATTTCCGCCCAGAGGTCGGTGTTTGCTTTGCGTTTCCAACCTTTGTTCAGAGTTTGAATTATGAGGTTTGAATCGGAATGGATAGTGATGTGGGCTTGATCGAGTTCTTCTGTGGGGATGTTTTTATCTTGCCTGAGCCATTTTAGGGCATGGATTATTGCGGTCATTTCCATGCGGTTGTTTGTGGTATCTTTATTTCCACCTTTTAAGTCGTGTTCTTTTTCGTCATGTAGAATGATCGCTCCCCAACCACCCGGTCCGGGGTTTCCGATGCAGGAGCCGTCTGTGTAAATGTGAATCTTATCGTCTTTCATGTTTTTGATTTTAGCAAAAAAGTGGGCATGTGCCCATTTTATCTACAGAGGTCTTTCTATTCTTTACGAAAAAAGGTATCATAATAGATAAGAATTTAACCTCAATGACCTATGGCGAAAGTAGTTTTGTACACAAAATCATATTGTCCTTATTCAAAAAATTGCAAAGAGTATTTAAGCGAAAAAGGAGTGGAATACAGCGAGATGATAGTCGATGAAGACGTGACCTTAGTAAAAGAAATGGAGCAAAAATCCGGTGGGAGGACCGATACCCCCCAGGTTTTTATAAATGATCATCATATTGGAAGCTTTGATGATCTGAAAGCGCTGGATTCTCAGGGAAAGTTGAACGAAATGCTGAATCTTTAAACATTCCATATAAATATTCACATGAATAGATGGGTTATACTTGCCGGACTTATTGTTGCTTCGGTTCTGGTGTTTCAGATCCAATCGGGAAAACTTGGAACTGATGACATTTTTGGTATTTTCAGGTTTGACACCAGTGAGGAGCGTGGAGATCTTGAAATTATGGCGTTCGGGGATATGATGTTTGGAAGATATGTGAGAATCTTGATGGAGCAGGGTGGCATGAGTTATGTTTTTGGTGAGGGCGTTTCGGATTTGTTTGATGATGCGGATGTGGTTTTCGCGAATCTTGAGGGGCCGATACATGGTGAAGGTAAAAAAGGGGGTACTTCTATGAATTTTTCGTTTAATGAAGATATTGGTCCGTTTTTGAAAAATAATGGGTTTGATGTGGTTACAATAGCGAATAATCATTCTCTTGATCAGGGCTGGGAGGGGCGTGCAACGACTATTTTTGCTTTGGACCGTATCGGTGTGGGTTGGTGTGGGCACCCCACCGAGGTTGATTATGATAGTGTTTATTATGGAAAAGCCGGGGACAAGACTTTTGCGTTTGTGTGTTTTAATGATGTTGGTTATAACCTTGATGAGGAGGCGGCTGTTTCACTTATTGAAGAGGTGAGCCGGAATGTGGATTATGCTATTGTCACCATTCATTGGGGGATTGAATATAATCATTATCCGGATCGGGGATTGCAGATTGAGCCGGCTCATGCGTTTGTTGATGCGGGCGCGGACTTTGTTATAGGGCATCATCCTCATGTTGTTCAGAGTTTTGAGGAATATAACGGAAAATTGATTTTTTATTCTTTGGGAAATTTTGTTTTTGATCAATATTGGTCTACAGAAACGCAGGAGGAATTGGCTATTAAAATTGGATTTTATGAGGAAAATGTCCGGGTTGAATTATTTCCCATGAAAAGTGAATTTTCGCGGTCGCGCCTGCTTAATGATGACGAATATGCGGTGTGGATTGAAGAATTCTTAACCTATGGCGATTATGATGAAGAAATGAAAGAGCAGGTAAGAAGCGGTGTAATTGAAATAAATATGTGATATAATTTTGCTATGAAAATTCAATTTGCAGGGGCCGCAAAGGAGGTTACCGGTTCAAAACATCTGATCACCTTCAATGGTAAAAAGATTCTTCTGGATTGCGGAATGTTTCAAGGACGCCGTCAGGAAGCCGATAAGAAAAACAGGGAGTTTCTTTTTGATCCGAAAGAAATTGACGCGGTTATTCTTTCTCACGCTCATATTGACCATAGTGGTCTTCTCCCCTATTTGGTGAAATCCGGTTATGACGGGCCTATTTACTGTACTCACGCTACCCGGGATTTATGCAATTATATGCTGGCTGACAGCGCTTACATACAGGAACGTGAATATAAATGGCTGAAGAAGAAGAAAAAAAATAAGGGTTTTATTGAGGAGCCTTTGTATGTGACAGAGGACGCGGAGAAAACTTTGCGGAAGTTTCACGCCGTTGATTATGAACAGAGTTTTGTTGTTGGCGAAGGAATTGTTGCTTCTTTTTATGATGCCGGACATATTTTAGGTTCCGCCCTTGTCCATCTGATTTTTTATGATGAAAAAACGAAAAAGCATTTGAAAGTTTGTTTTACCGGAGATCTTGGACGACGCGGACTTCCTATTCTTCGGGATCCTCAAATTATTCCCCAAACTGACATTCTTATAACTGAAACCACTTACGGAAATAGATTGCATTCCGCTTTGCAAACAATTGGAGAAGATCTCGCGACTATTATCAATAAAGTCTGTTCTGACGGAGGGAGACTTATTATTCCATCTTTTGCTTTAGAACGTGCGCAGGAAGTTGTTTATCATCTTCATAAGTTGCGTAATGAAAATAAAATACCGAAGATTCCTGTCTACGTTGACAGCCCTTTGACCGGTAATCTTACCGAAGTTTTTAGAACTCATATGGAATGTTTTGATGAGGAAACCCGTGATGAATTTATAAAGCACGGGGAAAATCCGTTTGGTTTTGGGGAGCTTACTTATACGCGTTCCGTCGAAGAATCGAAGGCTTTGAATGATAAACCCGGCCCTATGATTATTATTTCAGCTTCAGGAATGTGTGAGCATGGTCGTATTCTTCACCATTTAAAAAACAATATTGAAGATCCCAAGAACATGGTTTTAATTGTTGGATATCAGGCTGAACATACATTGGGAAGAAAACTTATTGAAGGGCATAAACAGGTAAATATATTTGGTGACGCATACAAAGTAAAAGCGTCTGTGTATGTAATGGATGCTTTTTCCGCCCATGCCGACAGGAGTGATCTTTTGGATTACATAGGAAAAGTTGAAGGTCTCAAAAAGATTTTTCTGGTTCATGGTGAGGAAAAACAGCTCGTGGCTTTCAACGAAGCCTTAACTCAGAATGGTTACAAGGATGTACATATTCCTTCGTTAGGCGAAGAAGTTGAGGTGAAATTTGAATAATTACCGTCTCCTTGCGTATTTAAATCTAACACGCCCTTTTAACAATCTCATGAAAATTATTGTGAGGAAAGTTGATGTAAAGGCTATCATTACCAGCATGGAGAAAATCTGCTGATCAATTATTCTATATTGGAGTCCGATTGAGATTATTATCAGGCCTACCGTTCCTCTGCTGTTCATGGTGAGGCCGAGGAGGACAGACTTGATTGGTTGAATTTTTTGGACTAGTGAGAATAGTGCGACTCCAATGAATTTTCCAAGATAAGCTATTGCAAATAACATTAGAAAAAGGCTTGGCGCTTTAATTATTCCTCCAAAATCGAGGTTGAACGCGAGACTTGTGAAAAATATTGGCCCCAAAAATCCATAACTTAAGCCGTAAATCCTATCTTCGATTTTTCTGAATGTTTTTCCTTCGAGTAATTCTTCGTGAATGAATAATCCTGCGAGGAATGCTCCGATTATTACATGAAGGCCTATCCATTCCGCTATGAAACCAAGAAGCATCGCTATAACAAGAGTGAGCGTAAATCCTTTGTTTTTGAAAAATCTCTTCGCATATTTGCTTAACTTAAATCCCGCGAAAATTACCGCCGAAAAGAAAATGATAACCTTTGTGATTAGGAAAATTATTTCATACGCATTGATTGTTCCCGTTTCCGCAAGTTTAATCACGGCGGAGAAAACGACCAGGACTATTATGTCGCTTAACAAGGCGGCGCCGAGGACTTTGTTGGCAAAAGAAGTATTTCTGATGTGGCAGTCCTTTAAAATTCTTATTGATATTGCTATTGATGTGGCTGAAATTGCGGTACCTATAAACAGGGATTTCACGAGTGGATAACCGAGATATTGCGAAACCAGATATCCTCCAATGAGAGGAACTGCGACCCCTCCTATAGCTATTAATATTGATTTTTTTGAACCTTTGAAAAGTGCATTTGGGTCTGTTTCCAAGCCCGCGTGAAGCATAAGAAAGAAGATTCCCAGCTCCGCCAGAATTTTTATTGTAAAGCTACCCGGATCAATGAGATTTAGTACCAGCGGGCCAACGAGAATTCCACCTAGAAGCTCACCAAAAACTACCGGGAATTTAAGCATCCGAAACAGTTTTCCCATTAACCACACAACTACCATTAAAATCAGCAGGCTGTGAAAATCTTCCATTGAAATGATTAAGTTGAGTGGATTATATCAGAAGTTTGACCGGATAAGAAAAAGGCTTGTAGGGAGGTGACTTGTTTCTGTATGATTAGCGGGTAAATAATTTAATCTCTTTCCTATGGATGATCTAAAAAAGAATTTTGACAAAGAACCTGTGGGTGTAAAAGTTGTGCTTGGGGCGGCTGTGGCCGGCGTGATCGCGAGCTTTTTGCCGTGGTGGTCTTTTTCTTTTGGCGGTTTCGGAAGCGCCGCTGTAAATGGATGGCACAGTTATGGACTTTTGACCGCGATTTCTTCGATTTTGATTGTTTTGATGTGGCTTCTTCCAAAAGTCGGGGTAAAATTTTCATTACCCTGGAATGAAAAAAGTTTGTTTAAAATCTTGTCCGTGGCGATGTTGGCAGGGCCTGTTTTGTGGTTAATTGATTCTAGTTTTTCATTTTCTTTTGTCGGGATGGGAGTTTATCTGGCTCTGGGAGCCGGTGGACTTGCGACTTATTATTCGTTCTCTAAATTGAAATAATTATGGAAGTGTGGCTTTATTCTCTGGGGAGTGTTGTTGTGGTAAGTCTTATTTCTTTGGTTGGAATTTTTACGCTTTCTATTAAGATTGAGAAGCTTCGGAAGATTTTGATCTACATGATCAGCTTTGCGGCGGGTGCTTTGCTCGGGGATGCTTTCATCCATCTTTTGCCGCATGTGGTTGAGGAGCATGGATTTGGTCTTAATATATCTATTTATGTTTTGGTCGGTTTGGGAGTAATGTTCGTAGTCGAAAAAGTAATTCATTGGAGGCATTGTCATCATCCCACCTGTGATGACCATCCGCATCCTTTTGCTTTGATGAATTTGTTTGGGGATGGGGTTCATAATTTTATTGATGGACTTGTTATTGGCGCCGCATACTTGGTTAGTATTCCTGTTGGTGTGGCTACTACTATTGCTGTTGTTTTACATGAAATTCCTCAGGAGATTGGAGATTTTGGAGTTTTGATTCATGGTGGATTTTCAAAGGCTAAAGCATTGATGTTAAATTTTGCCACTGCTTTGACCGCTGTTTTGGGAGTTGTAGTAGCGCTTTTAATCAGTTCGTATGTCGAAAATTTGACAATGTTTTTGATTCCGTTCGCGGCAGGTGGTTTCATTTATATCGCAAGCGCGGATTTGATTCCTGAAATGCATAAAACGGTTAAAATCTCCCGTTCATTATTGCAATTCCTGTTTTTCACTTTGGGGATCGGGGTAATGTTTCTGATTCTTCTGGTTGAGCATCAGCACTAGAATCTGAAGAAAATTCGATGGAAATATATTTTTCCACTTCTGATGAAATTCCATCGGCGATCCCTAAAATCCTACGAGGGTAATGAGATCCCAGCTTACCCTTAACAAACTGAAGATTACATGGATCTTTTTTCCCGTTCATCGGTAGCGCAATAAGAAAACCAATTCCCCCATCCCTAACTTCACTACACATAATATCTCCGTGATTGTCCCGGACAATTTCACGGGCGGCATGGAGCTTTTTGTTATAATCCTTTGAAGATAATGCATCCATTAGATCTGATCCATTTTTGATTTTTCGTCCTGTATCAGCCTCTATTTCTTCAAAATTGGCTGGCTTTCCCATATCTGCAACAAGAATTGCTATCATGTCGTTTCCTTGATGATCTTGCATCTTTGTTACTTTTAGATAAAGGTAGGGCTTATTCGATGCCAGATGACTATTCAATGTTTCGGGAGTTACTTTTTCTTCTTCAAAAGCTTCTTCAGCCATACACAGTAATGCCCGAAATAGTTGATTTTGATCTACATTTTGGAGTTGTGGAGAAGTGCCATCTTTTTCAGGTATAATTTCGATTTTCATGGGAACAGGTGTAACCGCGTGCTCTCTTTGGATTTGTTGCGCGCTTAAAAGATGTTTAAGGTCATCGAGAAATGACCAATCGCTTATTGTTTCGGTTTTTTGTGCTGAAAGAAGTTCTCTTTTTGAATTATCGAGCAATCTTAAACATCCTTGTAACGCTTTTGCCTGGAATTGTAGATATACAGGGTATTTGGCAATTTGGTCTTGAGGATCCGGGTCTTCATTTTCCGAATCAAGTGATTGAATTTTTTTTAAATAAGAATATATTTCTATAATATTGGAAATATTAGTTAGATCCGCACTGAACTCCGGCAATTCCCGCCATTTATCGTCCTTACTTGCTTCATCGAAAGGTGGTTTTTCATGATTAGTTTGTAGCGCTTCTATCAATTTATTTAATTGATCTATTGGTTCTTGCAACTTTTCACCACTAGTTTCAATAAAATGTTGGATTTCAAACATACCTAATTGCGAAAATTTCGCATCAAGTTTTTGAAACATTGATAATAATTCGGATAAATGTTCTTCCTGGAAAATTTGTTGTAAACGTTCAATATTATATACTGTATGTAAGCGATACAGTTTCGCTAAAAAAGCATTTCTTTCTTCATCATTCTTGAATTTTCTTGTGACTCTTGATCGTACTAAAAGGTGATCTATGGACATCTGGGAAGAATCGGCTTTTGCGCTTCTTTTTTCTTGTATTACATCGCCTTCAATCAAAAGTCTCAGGGACTCTTCTAAAAACTCCCTTTCCGTTCCCTGGATTTCAAGAAATTGTTGAAATTCAGGTTTATTTAAAATTTCTGACGAATCCATTTCTTCCGGATTTCTCCCTACTGTTTCCTCCATAATGTTTATAAAATTACAATCAGGAGAATACAATACTGGTTATACGCTTTTTGTCAATGCCGAGAGGGCGTTAGGACTTATGAGCTTGAATAATCCCCATTGACGATTCGTAGTGAGAAGGTGAGATTTTCGCACGAAATCCGGCTTTTTGGAGCTTTTGTGTGATTGGTTTGGGGTCTTTTGTGTGGTATTCAATGTAGAAGTTTTTGATTAGCCGAAGTGTTTTTAGTGGTGTTTTTTCTATGATTTCAAATTCTGCTCCTTCGCAGTCCATTTTTACGAGATCTGCAGGGGTTTTTATGATTTTTTCGAGTGTTGTTGTTTGAGTGATTTGGGTTTTTTCGAATTTTTTTATTAATGAATGGTTGTGAGAGTCTTCGCTTAGGAATAATGTTGTTTGTCCTTCTTTGTTTGATACCGCTAGATTTTTTGTTTTGATGTTTTTGATGTGATTAAGTTTGAGATTTTCGTTGAGGTGTTTGTAATTTTGGTTTTCCGGTTCGAAAGTTAGAATGGGGACGTTTGGGTTTAGAGTTCGTGCGTAAATTGAGAACATTCCCGTGTGCCCACCGATATCAATAATTTGGGTTTTTGCGTTTTTGATAATCGGTTCGACGTTTTTGTATTCTCTTTCAACGAAAATTTCATTAAAGACAGAATCATCCGCGTCGGAACGAATGATTATTTTTACTGAGGTTTTATTGTAGATGATTTGTTTAGTGTGTGACATTTACAGTTTCGTAAGTTCTCTCCTCAATTTCCCCAACTGTAAGTTCCCCGTTCCGCCTTGGTGGCGGGATTCTTTCAGCATTTTTACGATGTTTTTCTTGTCGATTTTGATTTTATCGAGGTTCGCACCGACATCTATGTAAGCGTCACGGAAAGATTTTCCTTTTTTTACCATTTCAAAGGCTTTGTGGGCCGCGAAAAGTTCCGGGTTCATGTCATCGAGAAGATTTTTTTCGTTTGGTTTGAGTTTTCTGATGACAATCGAGGCTACTTTTAGTGACATTTCTGTGTATCGCAGGCCGAGGAAGAGCGGGCGTTTGATTTCCTGGCCGTCTCTATGATATCCGGAGACTTTATTCAAAATATTCATAGTCATTTCGTTTCTGCAAGCTACAACTGTGGCTGTTCGTCCTCGGATCAGTTCGGCGACGTCGAGATTTTTCTTTTGTGGCATTATTGATGAACCGGTAGAAACTTCGTCGGCAATTGTGAAGAAGCGGAATTCCTGAGTTGTGTAGAATAAAAGATCGTTTGCGAGTTTGTTTAATGTGAGCATTATTTGACAGCAGGCTTCCAGAACCATTCCTTCGATTTTCCCTCTTGAATTTTGGCAATAAATTACGTTGCTTTGGGTTCTTTTCATTCCTAAGTCTTTGGAAAGTTTGTCGCGATCGAAATCAAATGGAGATCCGTAGCCGGCTCCTGAGCCGAGGGGATTTTGATCGACCAATACATCGTTTATACAGGTTAATATTCTTAGATCATCCATTAGGCTCTCTGCGAAAGCGCTATACCATGTCCCGAGGCTTGTTGGCATGGCTTTTTGCATGTGGGTGTAGCCCGGCATTGGAACAAATTCGTATTTTTTTGCGGCGGTTAGGAGATCTTCTGTTAGCTGCTTCCCCACTTTTTTGAGGTGGTTGAGTTTTTCTTTCATAAAAAGACGCATTGTCACCAGTATCTGGTCATTTCTTGAGCGGGCTGTGTGGATTTTTTTGCCTATATCTCCGTGTTTTTCAGTGAGATAGTTTTCTATTTTTGTGTGACAGTCTTCATCTTCGAGTTTTAATTGAAATTTACCTTTTTTATAAAGTTTCATTATTTCGTCGAGTCCTTTTTTTAATTTTTTTAGTTCCGTGTTGTTAAGAATTTTATGCCTGTGGAGCATTTTTCCATATGCATAAGTCCCCTGAACGTCATACGGGATTAATTCCTGATCATAAAGAATATCATCACCAGAATTGTATTCTTCCACAAGCGGATCTATAGAAACCGCTTTCTTTTTGTACCAAAGTTTTCTTTTAATTGGTTTTTTCTTAGGCATAGTCTTTGAGTTTAAGTGTTTTTGCGCCGTTTACTGTAGCTATTTTTGCAAGTGTCGGCACATCATATAGTCTGACCGCGCTTGCAAGTAAAATTATTTCTTCGAATAGATCTCCCCTGTCTTCCGGAACAAAGAGATCTGAGATATTGTCTGTTCCTACTGATACATTTACTCCCGCTTCTATCATTTCATCAACCGGAGCTATGGAATTGTGGAGTGGCGCGACTTTGTCTTTGTGTTGCTTCATGCCGATTGCGGCCCAAGGGCAAACTGTGACACTTGTGTCGGTGTCTACTAGTTTTTTGTAGATTCTTTTTCGATCTTCTTCGGGCTGTGCCGCTACTGAAAGGCAGTGTACCAATGTAACTCTTCCTTCCATTTTATGTTCTTTTATTTTATCGAGGAACCATTCTGTGTCTTTTTCAAGTGGATTATTTTCCTGATCGATATGGATATCGAGGTCTTTTCCCAGATTTTTAGCTAAATTGAGAATGAAGTCCGCATGTTTCCGGTCTCCACCCTCCATGGCTCTGTCACGTGACGGCAGGCCTCCCACTACATCACACTTTTCGCATGCTTCTTCAAATAAATCGGTTTTTGCTTTGTCAAAATCCGTAGCGTCTTCATTCAAAAAACCCTCAAGAGGGTGAGCAACTAGTTGTAGTTCAAACTTATCTTTATATTTCTCTCGGACTTTTGCGGCAGAATTCACAACCAGCATTCCAACAACACTATCCGCATCTACATGCGTTCTGCAAGCCACAATCCCCTGTTCGATAAACCCTTCTATACAGTAGATGAATCGTTCTTCAAGCGATTCTGCTGTATGGTTTTTCTTAATATCCCGATTGATTATCCATTTTTCCTCCATTAGTGCCGATGCCTGCTTCCAGTTTTCGGGAGTGACCGTATATGCTCGATCCAAGTGCGCATGACAATTAACCATTCCCGGAGTTTTTTGGACCTCCTGCAGAAAGAATTCTTTGAAAGGAAATTTTCTTGGCATTTGGAAAAATTTTGTTACGTTACCGACTCTTGCAGAAACCTCATTAGTTTTATTCCATTTTGACGAAAATTGCAAATGCGCTAAAATGCGGTGGCCATGAAAGAATGTTATAAAAAAATTATAGAAGCTATCGGGGAGGATCCTTCGCGTGAAGGGCTTAAAAAAACGCCCGAACGTGCGGCTGAGGCTATGAAGTTTTTGATGAAGGGATACGATGAGGATCTTGAAAAAATTGTTAATGGAGCGATTTTTGAGAGCGAATCCAGAGATATGATTATCTGTAAGGATATTGAACTTTATTCCATGTGTGAGCATCATATGATGCCGTTTATTGGCAGATGCCATATAGCGTATATTCCCGATAAAAAAGTGATTGGTCTGTCGAAGCTTTCACGGATTGTTGATTTTTACGCGAGGCGGTTGCAGATTCAGGAAAGGCTGACAAAGCAGATAGCCGATACTGTAAAGAAATTTGTCGAGCCACTTGGGGTCGCTGTTGTGGTGGAAGCTCAACATCTTTGTATGATGATGAGGGGGGTGGAAAAGCAAAATTCCGTGATGCAGACTTCCGCGATGCTTGGATTATTTCGCGAAAATGCGGCTACGAGGTCGGAGTTTCTGAATCTGATGAGTAGGACTCACATATAGATTTAATACTTTTTTCCGCCTCTCTCAGAAATTTTATTATTTTTTCTTTTAAAATTGTCTTCAATTCTATTTCTGTCCCTTGTTCATCTCCGGACATCTGCTTGCGCGTATGCCTAGCTAATTCGTTAAAAATTTTGGTAGCCTTTGTATCCAGTTTTTTTAGAAGCCTGCCTATTTGAAGCCTGTCTGTTAAGCTTCGGTCTCTATAGGATAGTTTTCCAAGCGCTTTCTTTGCTTCATTTAATCCGAAAACTACATTAATCAATGTCTCTCTTGAAAATTTGTTATTCTCCTCAAGTAATCGTTTGCTTATGTAAACACGCCCCATTGCAATTTCCAAATTTTCGTTATCTCCATCCAGAGTGTTTTCTTCATGAGAAGAAGTTCGTCTGGTTTTTTCTAAAATGCTTTTTATTGCTTCTTCCTCAGTTAAATCAAAAGAAGCTCGTCTGATTTTTTCTAGAATGCTTTTTATTGCTACTTCCTCGGTAAAATATCCACCATCTTGTGCTGTTTCACTTTCATCCAAATATCTTTCAACCGCTCCCGATATATTTTCTGAATTTGGATCATCCGATTGTGGACCTTCTCCCAACATCTTTATATTTAGTTAAATCGGGTAGACAGTACGACCTTTTTGCTGATTTGTCAACCCATTAAAAAACGACTCCGGTACAGAGTCGCTTTTTATTATGCCCCATTTATTCCTTTTATTCGGCATTTCCTAGTCCACATTTGCAGTTGAGGTTGTAGGATTTTTTCTCCATCTTCTTTAGCTTTTGCATATTTTGGAGTTTGACCCCAGCTTCTTCAAATAGTGCTTTGGCTCCTTCTCTGTTGCCTTCTTGCATCATGGTGTGAGCTTCCTGCATTAAACCAAACTGCTCTTCTGACAGCTCTTCTCCGGTTCTTTCCTGATGCTTCTCTGCGATCACGTCATAGTCGCCATTTTCCAGAGCTTCCTTCAGCATTTCTTTTTGCTCTAATTTTTGGAGAAGTTCTGCCTTTTTAACTTCCTTTTTAACTTCTACCGAGTCCGCGAAGACTGTTACAAAAGAAGTTGCCAGTACTACCACAATTAGTGATAAGACAGTGAGTTTTGCTTTGATTGTCATCGTTTTTGGGTTAAATATTTTTATATAACAAGCTTGCACTATATAGTACGCGAAAACTTTTAATTTTCTTTCATTTTTATGAAATTTCCTTTCCAGGGTTTGATTTTTTCAGCATCAAACGTTCCCTTTTCGCCCTTTTTGCCCATTCCACCAATAATCATTCCTTCTTCTAACTCCTTCAGCATAAAATCAGGGACCATTTCTGTGTTGATTTCCAAAATATTCCCTTTCAGCCCCTTGAGCTCTATTTTGTCTTCTTCAATTTTCATGATTTCGCCTCCCACCAATCCTTTTTCTATCTGTGACCAGATATCGATTTTCTTATCCAAAGTCATCTCCTTGTAGAAAGGAAGATGCTCCAATGCTTTTGCGTCCATTCTTTTCGCTACTCCCGCTCCGAAAAACGCAAATCCCAGGATTATGCTGGCCAGTACGGTCAAAATAACCACAAGAGGTAATTTATATTTATATCCTTTCTTTGTATGCTTAAAATTGTAGTCGGCGACTAAAATAAATACCCCAAGAATAATCAGCCAAAAATACGGAATTGATCTGAAGAAAAATCCCACAAAACTTACCCCCAATTGTCTGTGAATTTCCCAATCATTAATAGTCAGCTTAAAAATCATCATGGATGCGGCCAGACCTCCTATCACTACACAAAGTCCAAAAAATCCCCAGAATACGTAGTTTTTGAGGAGAAACTCCCACTTTGGTTTTGGTTTTATGTGTTCTTTCTTTATCTTGTTTAAGACCGATTTTGATAAATCTTTTTTACTCATATTTAAAGTGGTTATTTTTTAGGATTTCCCGGAATTTTTCTTTTGCGCGGTTTAGCAGTGTCGCGGTTGTACCCATCGGTTTTCTCAGAATGTTTGAAATTTCCCGATAATTTTTGTCTTCCAGATATTTTAGGATGAGTACGTCTCTATATTTTTTATCCAATTTTGAAAGTAGGTGTGATATTTCTTCTTTTTGGATTTTGTTGTGGATTTTGTTGTGGATTTTGTCTTTCAGGTTGAATTCCGATTTTATTTTTTCGAGTAACATCGTGTTATCTTCCAATGAAAGCGTTTGTGACGCTTTTTTATTTTTTCTGTAGAAACTGATTGTGTGATTGTGTGTGATTCTGTATATCCAACTGGAAAATTTCAGATCTGTATCGTAGTCGTTTAAGTTTTCGTAAGTTTTTATAAAAACTTCCTGGAGAATGTCTTCCGCGTCCCCGTCGGAAATTTTAGCCAAACGCTTGATATATATGAACAATCTTTTTTCGTACCTTTGTATCAAAAAAACAAAATCATCGGCGTTTTTCAACGCCAAGGCGACCAGTTGCGTATCTGATTTGCTGTTTATTTCTTTTATGCAAATAGCTTATTTGATTCATTCTTATTATACGCTAATAACGGTATTTTTCTTTCACTATTATGTTCCCCTGTAAATCATTTCTGCCGCTTCCCCTCTTGTTAGAGGCTGATCAAGCCCATTCTCCTGTAATATAAAGTTAAGCGTTGTTCCTCTGGCGTAACGCACGTACGGAACAAACCATTCTTCACCGGACTCTACATAAAATTCCAGTCCCTGTGTTTCCAAAATGATTTTCAGGGCTTCCACGGTATTTACCGGATTACCGGGTTTAAATGTTCCGTCTGGATTTCCGTGAATTATTTCCAGTCGTTTTGCGGTACAAACAAATGTGGAGAACCATTCATCATTCACATCGGGGAAACAATAATTTCCGTAGATGCCTTCCACAAATGTATTCATGACTATTTTCGCGAATTCAGCCCTGTTTAGTCCGTCATCCGGCTTGAATGAGCCATCGGGGTGTCCATCAACCACTCCTATACCTTCCAGATAAGCGATCGCGTTTTCGTATTTGTGTCCCCATACGTCATAAAACGAAGTTCCCTGGGAAACATAAGGTTTTGCTTCTTCATCTTTTTCCGTCATATCCTCTTCAATAATTTCATCTTTGATCGGTTCAGGATCGTCCGTAATCGGATCGATATCCGGAACTTCTATCCCAATACTCTCGTTTGTTTCTTCTATTACAAGATCCCAATGCGGATTATAAGTATATGAAACATTTGGCTTGGGAGCAGTCAGTGCGGCATATGCATCCGGAATACCTTCTCCCATTTTATTGCTGTAGTAAATATTTGTATCATCAATATTTTTTGCCGTATCCAAAAGCACATATTTTATTTCTTCAATATTCCAATCGGGATGTTCGGATTTAATCAGAGCCACGACTCCCGCCACTATCGGGCTTGAGAAAGATGTTCCGTCCGCTGTTCCGTAGTATCCGTAATCTGAAGGAACAGCAACCGGAATATATTCACCCGGTGCTGATAAATCCGTGCACACATTTCCGTAGTTGGAAAAATAAGACAGTCTGTCGGCTTCATCGGTTGAGGCCACTCCCACAATAGCATTTTTATTAACATCTACGCATACAGGAGCGTAGGAAGAGTAATAATCCAGATCCGACCCTTCGTTTCCGGTCGCGGCCACAACAAAAACGTTATTGTCATAAGCATATTGAATCACATCTTCGTAATAAGATAACGAATCTATTCCGCCAAAACTCAGGTTTATAATGTCCGCGCCATTATCAACGGCGTATTTCATCGCCATGAGAGCCCCGTCAATACTCACGGTGTATCCGTCATAATTTGCTATGTTTAAAGGCATTATTTTTACGTTTGGGGCTATCCCCGCAACTCCTTTGGTATTGTCTTTTTTAGCCGCGATAACGCTTGAAACCATTGTTCCGTGTTCGCCACGCGGAGACATTGAGTTGGAATCGAGAACAAAATCCCATCCGTAAACGTCATCGACATATCCGTTTTTGTCATCATCAATTCCATTATTTGCGATTTCGTCCTCATTCTCCCAGATTGCGTGCCTAAGATCTTCGTGATTAATATCGACACCACTATCTATCACGGCAACTATTACGTCGCTTGAGCCTTCTGTTATCTCCCATGCGTCTTCAATATTTATTGTTCCCAAATGCCATTGGTGCTGGGAATATTCATCATTCGAATATCTATCAATAGATATTATTATCGTATATACGGTGGCGGATTTTATTCCTTGTGAATTTTCTACGTATACATCTCCGCTTATAGCGTTGTCCGGAACTGTAAAAGTCACATCCGTATTGCTCCAGCTTACTATGTCACATTCAAGATTATTTATGACAATCTTTCCCGGGCTTGTTCCAAAATAATATCCGCTGTAAGTATATGTTTCTCCCTGTTCCATTTGACGATAATACCATTCTATAACCGGCTTGTGACCGACTGTATAGGCGGGACTTTCGATAAAGTCATAATAACCGGTGTTTGGGAAATATACTTTCAAACCAATTGTTCCGGAATCTTCCTCATTTATGAAAGAAGGTGTTGTTACGATGACTTCCGTGTCACTCCACTGCTGGAGATAGAAATCTAAATTGCCGTCGCTTATACAATTTTCGTTGAAGCAGATCTGACTATATTCGTTTACATATGAATCTCCAAATCCCTGTCCTGTAATTGTTACGTCTGTTTCTCCCGGAATCAGGATTTTCGGAGAAATGTAGGTTATTTCAGGGTCGGGAAGCGCTGTAAGTGTGAATTGGGTTCCTGAATAAGTTATTCCGTATTCTTCGCTTGTTGGAATTTGGAGGATCAGGCTTATTCTTCCTTGTGCATCAACAAATTCCGGTACCAGAACCTGTATTTCGGTGTCCGACCAGCTTACGAGATAGGTATCCAGGGCTGTGTCATCTATACAACTGTTGTTTTCGAAGCATATTTGATTTTGTCCTTGTGTGTATTCATTTCCAAATTCGTATCCTGAAATAGTCAGAGTTGTTTCTCCGGGAGTAAGCTCCGCCGGGGAAAATGACGTGATTTTTGGGAGTAATCTGTAATTGCTTGTGCTTTCAATAGAGGTGTATCCTCCTGCGGATGTGGAATAAATTTTTAGTTTGAGTTTGCCGGGACCCGTCAGATTTTCCGGAATGGTAAGTTCTATCTGTGTGGGCGACCAGCTTTGGAGATAGGTATCGATGTCGTCATCCGTAATGCATGTTTCGTCAAAACAAATTTGGTTTGAATCCGGTACGTAAGAATCTCCGAAATCTGTTCCTAAAATCGTGAGAAGAGTTTCTCCCGGAGCGAGCAAGGTGGGAGAGAATGAAGTAATTTCCGGAGCTAAAACGGGATCGGGGTCGTCAGGATCGTCAGCGGGGTCGTCAGGATCGTCAGCGGGGTCATCGGGATCGTCAGCGGGGTCGTCAGGATCGTCAGCGGGGTCATCGGGATCGTCAGCGGGGTCGTCAGGATCGTCAGCGGGGTCGTCAGGATCGTCAGCGGGAGGATCGTCCGCGGGAGGATCATCCTCTGCGATTGTGAATTGTGTTCCACTTTTGATGTAAGAATAATTTTCCAGGCTCGGTGTATATAAAAGAAGCCAAATTTCACTAGGGGTATCTACAAAATCGGGAATAAGAACCTGGACCTGCGTATCCGACCAGTTTTGGAGATAAGTGTCTATATCCAATGTCGGGATACAATTTTCCTGTCCGAAACAGATTTCATTTACCATTGAATTGTAGTCGTCTCCGAAATCGCTTCCGTTGACAGTTACGACAGTTTCGCCCGGGGTGATTTCTGTTGGGGAGAAAGATGTGATTTCCGGGTCGGGAGGGAGCTGGACGCTATACATGTCCGCGCTTTGAATGTAGTCGAAGGTCTCGGTGTCGGGAAAATAAACTCTTAAATCGATTGTGTTCGGATCTGTTCCTATGTCTTCGGGAACCAAAAGCTGGATTTGTTCGTCACCCCATGCCTGGAGATAATCGTTTAAACCTGTCGCGTCGTAGCAATTGTCAGCTCCGAAACAAATCTGGTTTTCTGTGGAATTGAATGGAGAGCCGAAATTGTTTCCATCGATTGTCAGGACTGTTTCTCCCGGAGTTATTGTAGCGGGAGAAAAGGCTGTGATTTCAGGATCGTTATCACCTACTGCACTTAAGAGAGGCAAGGCCGCCAATACTAAAATTATGGGGTAGGTCGTTTTTTTCATGGGTGTTTAAGGTTTTTGTTTTTGCTTTTGCTCTCAATGTTATATTATACCACAAAAACGTGCTTGAGACAATCGCTGTAAAATAATGATTTGTCCAAGCAAAAAGGATTTTACCTAACTTGAAAGAGTTTTTGGCTTAAAACTGTGATCGTAAATGTAAGAAACCTCATTATCAAATGCGGTCTAATATATATTATAAATTGTTGTGGGAGTGAAGGTGGTAAGGACCTTCACTCCAGTAATTTTGTTAGCACCTTACCTGTATGAGATCACGCTTTTGCCTTCTACTCGCCATCGTCGGCAGCAGTGAGGACAGGCACGATCGGGTCGATTTTCAGGTCCATATCGCGCAACGCACTCTCCAGTTTTTCGATGAATCCTTCCTTGAGCATCCAGACGGCTCCGTCCCCACTGCTCCCCAAGATCCTCAATTCATGGGTAAGACCTTAAGGGGAGCAGCCTGTAGGACAATCTCAGTTTCTCCTTGTAATACGCCTCCTCCTGCCTCCAGCCGGGGCTTACCATCCTGAGCATAGCCCTGCAGACTTCATCATCCGGGCGAGTACCGTTGCTAGGAGGCTTACCATCATACATGGCCTTGCGCACCCGTCGGAGGGACGCCAGTTCTTCTCCAAAAACCTGTTGATCGGGTGGGAGCAGATCGTGGAGCCGTTCGATATCACTCTGGCTCGTTGCCAGAGTGAGAATGACTGCATAGGCTCTATCCACGCCAAGCACCGAATCCGCCCCCTTCAAACGCGGAAAACTAAACTGTGGAACCTTGACTCCTCCAACATGATCCAAATCCAAGTCATGAAGCATCTGCTCCCACTTCTGCTCTTTCTTTCCAGTCGTCATCACAAACCTCTGGTCTGGAATTATCACTTAATCCTCAACTGAGGACACTAGATTGCTGACCAAGCAACCAAGTCGCAATCCCCAAGTGTAACTGCACTTCATCCTGGGGTAAAAATTCCTGCGATCCACTGCAACTGCAGTGTTTTTTACCATAATTGGCAAGATCACAACAACACGCAACTGCGCGCCTCAATTGGATGATTCAAAGAGGAAGCTAACAACAAATCATTGCTATCAAGTCCCTCCTTGAATCTAAGATTCACCAAAAAGTCAAAGAACAAATGAGTTTATATTATATATTAAAACTGTGCGACGTCAAGTGTGACATGATCTGGTGAGGGACTATGCCTGTTTTGTTTTTAACGTTAATTTTGCCACTCCCCAAACAAGGAAGCTTGCCAGAACGAAAACCCCGAGAATGATTATGGTGTTTTTTGTTGGGTTGCTTTCGCTTATCGTGCTGAAGGCACTGTTCGGATTAAAGCGTGTGTGTAGACGCAGGAACGAAACGGCTGAAAATATTCCCGCCCATCCAAAACGACTCCATTTGTAAATTGCTTTTCCGGGAAGATATGTAAGCGGGAAAAGTTCAAAAAACACACCTTCAAGAAGAATTATATATAGAAGATTGAAAAGGTCATAAATTACTTCATATTCCTTTGTGTACGGCGTGATAAACCATGCCGTCAGAGCCATTAAAAACATCCAAAGCAGACTGTAATATTCGAGTTTACCTTCATTTCTCTTATATTTTTCCGAAAAAATGAAAAGTCCCATTGGAATTCCGAATAGATAGCCGGGTGGTATTTCGAGGTTTCGGCTCAAAACCACACAAAATATCGCCAAAAAAAGTCCAAGGACGTTGGGCTTGAAAATTGCGGGACAGTTCCATTTTCGCGCGACCAGAAAACGGAAAAGATCTTTTGCGTATGTTGCCAGGATGATTGCACCGACTGTGATTATCAATATCCCCAAATTCTTTTTTCCAAAAAGGCTAAAGTCGGGGGTTATGTGGGCCGCCACCACTCCAAAAGTCAGGAGGAGCAGGAGAAGCGTTATTTTTCTGGTCAGAGGGTGTCTGGATATTTTTGATTCCGTCAAAAGTCCGAGTATCGGGATGCGTTTCATGAATTTGTTGATGTCATCGCCGTGCGCCTCTATTACATTGTTAAAAAGGAAGCACGCTATTCCGACCACGAGGAAGATTATGATTGCGAGGAGAACGTTTGTTCCTATTACTTTTGGGTCTTTTGAAATTTCTGAGGGGCTTGCTATGTATTCATCATTGAGAATTGGGTTTTCGTAGCCGAATTTTTCTCTTTCAAAAGGTTCTGTTGGAATTTTTGGAATTTCTATAAATTCGTAAATTTTGTACGTTTCTCTGATTTCAGTTGTTCCGTCGGGGTTTTCGATTATTTCCACGCTTTCCGGTTCACCGAGGTCGGGTCTGGAAGTCAGGTCTTCCGCCGCGAGGGCGAATTGTGTGGACAGGAAAAACAAGGCTAATGTAATTAGAATGAGTTTTTTCATATTGAGAGATTATGGTGCTGGTATGCTGGAAGTATACTGCATTTCTTTACCCAATCAACTCTTTAACTTTCTCAGCAATTTTTTCCAAAGTATACTTTGATTTCATCAAATAGTTTTTCACGTTTAATCTAACGACACAATCATTCAAACTGGTTATATCGTTTTTAACGGTAAGGACAATCACTGGGTATTTATCAATTATTCCCGTTTTATTCATTTGCTCCAGAACCCACTCTCCCGATTTTACCGGCATGATCAAATCCAGTATTATCAGATCCGGTTTTTCTTTATCGATTTTATCAAAACCATCTTTCCCGTCAAAGGCTTGGACTATGCTATGTCCTTCTGTTTCCAATGCTGTTGTTATTGCTTTTTGCAGGATGTTATCATCTTCGATAACGAGTATTTTTTTAGACATAAGTGTTTTTTTTAAATTGATTATTATTTTACAGGCAGTTCAGCATAAAAAGTAGTGCCTTCATTTTCGTCTGATTCAAACCAGATTTTTCCGCCATGAGCTTCAATAATTGCTTTAACAATGTATAGACCAAGGCCTGTTCCACCGGTTTCGTATTGGACCACATTGTCCGCCCTAAAGAACTTTTCAAATATTCTGTCTTGTTGTTTTAGTGGTATTCCTATTCCATTGTCTTTGACGGATAACATTATCCCGTCTTCATTTTGCAGACAACTCACTTCTATTGTTCCTCCCTGCTTTGAATACTTGACCGCGTTGTCGATTAGATTGCTAATTGCCTGCTTTATTTTGCCGGGATCAATATTTATTATTAATTTTGACGGAGTTTCTTTACTTTTAACAATCGGTATTTTTTTATTATTGTTGTTTTTTTCAACAATTTTTATTGCGCTATCAATAAGCTTGATCACATTGGTATTTACTTTTTCTATATCAAATTTCTTACCGGTTTCAATGTGCGATACATTCAGCAAATTATCGACAAGTTTTGTTAATTTATTCGCGCTGGTATTAACATCAAGGGCATATTCTTTTTGCTTACTATTCAATTTTTCGCGAAGCAGTAGTTCACTCATCCATTTTATGCCCGTCAAAGGTGTTTTGAGCTGGTGAGACGCGACCGACACGAATTCAGTCTTCATTCTGTCTATTTCCCGTTCCTTGGTTGCGTCTCTAAATACCACCACACAACCGACAATCTGTCCCTTTTTATTTATTAGTGGTGCCGCACTGTCAGCTACCGATATCTGTTTTCCTTTTTTGGTAATCAGCAAGGTATGATTGGACATTGACTGAGGTTTTCCGGTTGCTATGGCGTCCTTAATAAATTTGTCATTAACTTTATCGGTGTCTGATTCATAAACAAACTTCAAAACATTCTGATATTTTTCACCCAAAGCCTCTTTTTCCGAAAATCCTGACATCCGGCTTGCGACCGGATTAAAAAGCGTAATCTTCAAATCTACGTCAACCACAAAAACACCGTCACCAATACCCTGAATAATTGTTTCTATTTTATTTTTGTCCTTACTTATTTGATCGGCATTTTTTCGAATTTCTTTTGTTTGATCTTCAACTTTTTGATCGACTTCCGCCCGGGACTTTTTTATAGCTTTTGTCATCTCATCAAAAGACCGTGAAAGTTGCCCTACCTCATCATCACTATCAGTACCGACTTTGTAATCCAAATTGCCTTTACCGATAATCGCGGTTCCTTCTTTTAAAAGGGTAATTGGTTTGGTAATGTATTTGGCCACAAAATAAATGGTAGCAAAAAGTATTACAAAAACAATTAAAATGCTTGTTATCGCAAATATTAATTGATTTTTGATCGAAATCATTGCTTCAGATTCATCAATCTCGGCAAGCAGGCACCATCCCATTTCAGGAATGTGAACATGGGTTCCAATAACACTATTTCCGATATAATCGGGAAATATTTCGACCGACTCCTCCCCGTATTGTTTTATATGACCCTCTTCATGTTCTTCGTGTTCCCCTTCATCTTCTACATACGAAAAACATTTACTGGAATTAACCGTATCTATTTTCTGTTCTAAAATAACGTTTTCAGTCTGAGCTAAAGGACTAATCGCGTAACTTTCTTCATTGATCAAATATGTTTCACCGGTTTCCCCAAGTCCTGTTTTATCTAAAACTATTTCATTAAAGTGTTTAAAACTTGTTATCCCCCCTACCATTCCCAAATATTCATTGGTTTCTTGATTATAAATAGGGGAAACAATTCCTAAAACAACTCCCAAATCGGGGTCATCTACAAATTTTATCTCAGTTTTTCTCTCCGGATTTTCTTTAAAAAACGCACTTTCAGAATAATCCGAGCCAATCAATTCAGGATCGGTTGACGCGATCAATATATTATCTTTATCAAGAACCCTAACACTTAAAACATGGTCAATTGAATTAACTATTTTCTGCAATCTTTCGTTAACGGCTAATACTTGCTCATCATAAGAAGAATCATTTCCACTTGTTAATAATAATTTTTCAATTTTCCCAATTAAAGCTATGCTTTGAATAAGTTCTTTTTCCATTTCCAGCTGTGTCTCAATATTATGCGCTCTTGATTGCGCGGTTGTTTCCAGATGCGCAAAAATTCTCTCTTTTAAATTTTCGGCACTATAAAAATAGGAATAAAAAGTTGCTAACGACAATATCACCGTTATGGCTATAAAGATTGGTAAGACTATTTTTGTTTGAATCTTCATGTTTATTATTTATTTTCCGACTTTTATTCCCTTGCTTCTTCCGACTAAAAAGACCAATACTCCAATAAATGCTAACAACAATGTTAATAGAGTTGTTGTCAGATCAAAATATGACAGAACAATCGCTAAATAATTTTTTCCACTCTAAATTCTACGATTTCACTTGGTTTACTTTTGACCTGACTTTCAGCGTCCAATGTCAAGGTATATACCTCGTGATCGCCCGTGACTAATTCAATGTCGTCTTGTGAATGACTTAAGAGCCAGTCCCCATTTTCGTCCACCTGTGTTCTGTATATGACAGCCTGCTCAGAATGGATAAATATAATTACTTCGGAATTAGGGATACCTTTTCCGCTAAATTCAATATTATTGCCAATACTGGTGCCAGCGACTTGCAGTACTTGCGGTGCTTTCAAAATCGGTGATTCTTCGGCCTGCGAAATATCTTCTATGGTGGTGATTTCCTCTTCTGCCGGTCCGCCTCTTTCAATGAAAATTTTTTCTTCTGTAGGCTCTTCTGTGATTTCTTCCGCCGGGGTAGGTTCTTCTGTGATTTCTTCTGTGGGTTCCTCCTCCAGACCTCCTCTTTCAATAAGAATCTTTTCTTCCGGTGTAGCGGGTTCTTCCGTGATTTCCTCCGGCTCTTCTATAATTTCTTCCTCCGGCTCTTCTGTGATTTCAACAAGGATTCTTTCTGATATGGGTCCTTCTGCTGTTTCTTCTGTGGGTTCTTCTTCCTTTTCTTCCTCTTGCGACTCATCTGCAGGAGTTTTGTCCACACCGTAACTATGTGGCAACGGTGCCCCACCGCCTCCGCCACTACCTCCTGATCCAGATGAGGTTGTGTCGGTTGTGAATTGGGATTCTGTAATTGTTATTTCGTTACCAAAACTATCAAATGCCCAAATCTTGGCGTGATAAGTGGTTCCTTCCGCAAGTCCAGTTATGTTTGTTGAAGCGGTTTCCATGATCGCTAAGTTGGTGTCGGCAATTTCATCCCATTTTGTCGCTGTTCCGGTTGCGTTTTGTACATCCGCTAAATCTTGTCCGTACCAAATTTCATAATAATCAAAATTGATTTCAACGCTAACAGGGGCCCATGACCAGACAATGGATGAAGTATCGGAGCTCACGCCGGAAAAATCATTCAATCCAAGCGGATTTTTGGTGTCCAAAGCAAAATCTGCCGAATTGACATAGCTGCTTGTGTTTTGATAAACATCAGTGGCTCGTAACCTTATTTGCATATCCGCTTCTTCTTGTCCGTCAAAATCAGTACCTGCATCCCAAGTGATTGTTTTGCCTGTTCCTAATGTCATACCCGACCCTATGTCTCCTATAACGCCGGTATCAACAACTGTCCAGGTCAGGCCTCCATCATCTGAAATGTCCATTTCAACAACAATATCACCGGATCCATCACTCAAATCATAAGATATTTCGACATCATTGCTACCGGCCACTTGTTCCGCGGAAATATTAGAAATAACCGGCGCGTTGGCATCAACGGTAAACGCGCTACTTACTTGCGCGTCACCTTCTTCAAGTCCATCATCCGGTTTCAATCTGACATAAACCGTCTCATCGTAGACCCCTACTAAATCATTAGCCGTGTTCCATACAAAAACGTGATCTTCTCCCGTCGGGGAAGAAGATAACGTAGAAACTCCATCATGAGCAATATCAGCCGAAGCGACCGTCATTGTCGCTTCTTCACCGGTAAAATCGCCTGTTAAAGAATATTCATAAACAGATAAATCCACAAAATTGCTTTCGGCGTCGCTCAAGTTATAACTAATATTCACATATCCATCATCAGCTTGTTGTATAGCTGAATTGATAACAATTTCCGGTTCTGTGTTGTTCCCCTGCAAATACAATGTGTTTATTTCCGTGGCATCAAGCGCTCTATTCCACATGCTCACTTCATCAATCGTTCCGTTAAAATGCTTGTCGTTTTCTACTGATCTTCTGCCTATATCCAGAGCGTTTGCTGAGGAGGAAATGTAGCCGCTCCAGCTGGTGCTATTATCCAAAGAGCCGTCTATGTATATTTTCATTGTTTGTCCGTCGTAGGTACCTGCGACAAAATACCAAACGTTTTGGGAGGGTGTCGTGCTGGTAGTTATGGATTCTCTGCCGGAAGATGTTTCAATAGCGAATTCAAATGCGGTATTCCCATCATTATGCTGTAGTTGGTATTGGCTGTCTCCGTTTTTACTGACTATTTGCGCTCGTGCATTTCCTGTTGTTGGGTCAATTGCCCATTTCACCCAGGCCGAAACGGTGATTGCCGTACTTGGATTAAGATTTGTGGCGTCTGCGACAGTTATATAGTCATCTGTTCCATCAAATAAAAGCGCGCTGTTTTCTTTTCCGGTTGTCCATGTAGGTGAATTGGCTGGGCAGCTTGGGCTAAGAGTTCCGTCATTGGCATCATATGAATCACTTGCCGTGCAATCAGTGTTTTCATCCAGCGACCAGCGACTTATTGGGTCTGTGTCGGGTGTGAGTATTGTAAAATTCGCATCACTCACGTCGCTAACCAAAGTCTCCAAAACGTCAGTAATTCGTATCTTTACGGTGGTGCTTGGATCGGCGGGCACTGTCCATGCATGGCTTCCGTCATCTGTCGTTGAGGATGTAATAATATTTATATCTGAGGCAAAATCATCTTTGGAATATTCAAGCTTCACATTGCCCGATGTATTTGCTGAACTCCACGTGATGGTTGCTGTTGATCCGACTGTTGGATACTCACCTCCATTTGGGGCGGTGAGTGTCACACTTGTTGCGGTACTTTCAATATCCACCGTATTCAAAAGACCCGTGGCACCATTTCCTTCATAAGCAATAAGGTATTTATCGCCCGAAAGGTGTAGAATTTTAGGGAAACTTGTAAATAATGTATCAAACTCAAATGTTGATAGAACGGCATCTTCGATAGCCCCGGTGCTATCGACATCGAATGTTTTTATAAACCCGTCGCCGTCCTGACCTTGATAAATAGACGCGAAGACGTCACCGACGATAGAAATAATATCCGGTTCAAGCCCGCTGATCGTGTCATATTCCAACGTATCAATAACTGTATCGGTAATATTTCCCGATGTATCGATCTCAACTGTTTTGACAAATCCAGCATTGCTTAGCCCCCCATAAACCACCATATATATATCCCCACTCACCTGTTTTATCTGAGGTGCCTGCCCATCGCTCGTATCAAACTCCAATGTATCAATAACAGTATCGGTTATGTTCCCCGATGTATCTATCTCTACCGTTTTTATGAATCCGTCAGCATCCACTCCTTCGTATGCGATAGCGTAGATATTGCCGGATATGTTGATGATCTCCGGAAATGCAGTGCTTGCTATATCAAATTCCAATGTATCAACGACAGTATCGGTGATGTTCCCCGATGTATCTATTTCAATCGTTTTTATAAAACCGTCATTTCCCGGTCCTCTGTAGGCAACCGCATAGATATTGCCTGAAATATTGATTAGTGACACATTCATAGCTTGTCCCAGGTCAAATTCCAATGTGTCTATTACTGTTTTTGTTATATTTCCCGATGTATCAATAGTTATCGTCACAATAAATCCATCATTTAAAACCCCTTCGTACGCAATTGCGTACACATTGCCTGAAATATGAATGATATCCGGATAAACCGTATCCTCTATATCAAATTCAAAGGAGTCTACATTTGTATTAACAAATGTTCCGGAACTCGTGACCTCAATAGTTTTGACAAAACCGTCAACATCTACCCCTTGGTACGCAATAGCAAAAATATCTCCGGATATGTGAATCAAATCAGGGTTTATTCCGGTAGTCGCATCAAATGTTACGGATGAGCCCAAGTTTGAAATGACTCCTTGTGCACCGGTCGAAAACGCATTTACGTCTTCTGCTTCAATATACCAACAAGTGCTATTGTTCAACTTCACCAGCGAATACCCTGCCTCCGTGGAATTGTTTTCCGAAAGAAGGATTTCACCTTCGCAACCATCAAAGACATCTTCCGCAGAAGTGGCTCCGGGACACACACGCACAGATTCATGACTCGGTAGCTTTGGTACAACAAGCTGGATTTTTGTAATCGCGGATCTATTGTTCGTTCCTATATGTACTACTGATGTGTCATTATTAGAATCAATCATATAGTCGGATATATCTAAGTCGTCGTTGTATTCAAAATAAGCAACTTTGTTGTTTTTGTGATCGAGATATATCCATTCGTCAGTGATGTTAATAATTTCGCTACTTTCACTTATAAAAGTCACATCTGTTTGATTCTTGGTTAAATTGTAAATCCTTTCTTCTTCGACTTCCTGATCGTAAGCAATCGTTATATCCAAAAGTTGTATTTCGGTTTCACAATCACCGATCAGGAATGCTTTAAACATTATTTGTCCGGTATCTATAGAGAATTCGCTAATATTATCATTTACAACGGAAGCTGGGTTGTACTTTTTCTTACCGGCTTTCATCCATTCGTCATTCCAGTAATACCAATTTACCCCATTGTTATCGGAAAGCTGATAGTAAATCTCTCCTCCATTTTTGTCGGCGCTCTCAATGAAGCCGGTCCACTCGGATATATTTGGAACGACCAGCGAATCTATCGGCTGAATTGTCGCTTCGCATGTTTTTGTGCCTGCGTGAGCGGTTGGAATGTCAAAAAAGATGTCTTCCAGATAGCTTACCGGTTCTTCTGCTGGTGGTTCGGGAGCGGTGACCGGCTCGGGTTCGATGATTGGCTCGGGTTCGGGGGTCGTTTCTGGTTCGGGTTCGGGAGTGGCTTCAGGTTCGGGTTCGGGAGTGGCTTCAGGTTCGGGTTCGGGGGTGGCTTCGGGTTCGGGAGTGGCTTCAGGTTCGGGTGAGGCTTCAGGCTCGGGGGCGGCTTCAGGCTCGGCCCCAAAGAGAACTATTCCATCAACAATCTGTATTTCGCTGGAATCGTAAACATATTCTGTTGGATTATTAAAACCCCAGCTCACAGACATTGCTCTAACTTCTGCTTTTGAAGTAACAAAAAACACACCGCTAAATAGAATAATCCATAAAACCACAAGTAATGCAAAACCTGAAAGACCCAAAAGAGAAACTTTTCTTTTCAGTTTATATTTCTCAATTTCTTTTTCATCTTTACTGAATTTTTCAGGAGCAAGAAAAATGTAAACAGGCAACGATATTATCAACAAAAAAAGCTCTAAAAAAATAATAATAAAAGCATTACCGATGGTCTTTAAAACACCAGCATTGATGATTTTCTCTTTCTTTTTGTAAATCGCGGTCGAAACGTGCGATATAAAATTTAGCCACATATTTTTTTTGTTTTTCTGTATATTTTAGTTATATAAGCAATACAATAGAGATAATTCCTAAAATAAGGAAAGTAATCACAAAATAATTCAGATAAGTATCCAGCCTGACTATTATTTTATCTCCCCAATCCTGTGTTATTTCAAAATAGCTGGTCTGACTTGTGTCACTTCTCGTGTTTGTCATTTCGTCATAAGCCATGACTTCGAGCCTATATTCCCCCGGCAATAAACTAAAATTATTAATGTTGGTTTCAACACTCCAATACCCCGCCTCGTTAATGTCTACCACGTATGTTTTTATGCTTGTATCTTGCAAAGTATCATCCGTTTGCACATTGCTAATATTGACGACAGCTTTTGTATCTTTACTTCCCTTTCCGTCTATCAGCAAATGGCCATTAC